>CACZRJ010000188.1 GCA_902783535.1 uncultured Ruminococcus sp.
ACGGAAATAGATATGCGCGCTTTCCACGTCCGAATCGGTTTGAGCGAACCATCCGGACGTCGCGTCGACGAACCGCGACGGATCCTCTTTTTTGATCTCCGCGTACAGTTCGTCCGCGCAGAACTGTCCCCAGCCCTCGTTGAAAATCGTCCAGAGACAGATGCAGGGATGGTTTCCGAGTGCGCGGACCGTTTCCTTCGACCGGGAGATGAAGTTCTTTCTCGCGCGCTCGTCCCGGTTCCGTTTCCGGTCGTTCACCTTCCGGAAGCCGGCGGTCGGAAGCAGCGTGTCTTTGAAGAAGGAATAGGTCCCGTTGTTGACGAAGTCCTGAAAGACGGCCATGCCGAGCCGGTCGCAGGCGTAATAGAAGAGTTCGGGCTCGATCTTGATGTGCTTCCGGAGCATGTTGAACCCCGCCTTTTTGGCGAACAGGATGTCGTCGTCGTAAAGGGACGGCGACGCGGGCGTGTACAGCCCGTCGCTCCAGTATCCCTGGTCGAGCAGTCCGTGAAAGAAGTATGGCTGTCCGTTCAGGCAGAGCCGCGGGACGGGTTTTCCTTTTGCGTTCGCGTTCTGTACCGACAGCGTCCGGAGCCCGAAATACGATGCGACAGAATCCTTTCCGGACGTGATGCGGAAATCGTACAGGCGCGGGTGCTCCGGAGACCAGAGCTCCGGCTGTTCCGGACGCACGCGGAAGACGCCGTCCGTCAGAGGATAGGTCTTTCCCTCGCAAACGAGGACCCCTTCGGTAACGCCTTCCGGCCGGATCACCGCCTCTTCCCCGTCGACGTCGATCTTCAAAGACGAAACGTGTTTTTCCGGTACGGGTTCCGCCCAGACCGTCTGCCAGATGCCGGACACGGGCGTATACCACATGCCCCCGTGCTTCTTTTTCTGCTTTCCGAGCGGCTCCAGGGAGGACAGCGGATCGGAAACGCGGACTTCCAGCGTATTGATCCGCCGGACGGATTCCGTGACGTCGAAGGAAAACGGCAGATATCCGCCCATATGGACGCCGCACATCTTCCCGTTGAGCAGGACGACGGCGTACTGGTCGGCCGCTCCGAAATGGAGCAGGATCCGCTTCCCTTTTTCCGTCCAGGTCTCCGGCACCGAAAAGGTCCGCTTCCAGCAGAAGGTGACTCTTTCGGGGTCTTTTTCCTCGCGGTGAACGCCGGACAGCATGGACTCGGGACAGAACGGCACGCGGATGGTCTCCGCGTAATCCGGTTCCTCCGTTCCGCGGCAGGCGGAATATTCCCACTCGCCGTTCAGGTTCAGCCATTCGGCGCGGCGGAGCTGGGGGCGGGGATAGACGTCCCACGGGATTTCGCCTTTACCGGCGTTCGTCAGTTTTTCGCCTTCCGCCGTCCATAAGGACTGCATGATCATCCCTCCCCCGCTTCGTCAGTGGTTTTTCTTTTCTCAGAACGCAGCGACGACCGCGCCGGCGTATTTTTCTTTCAGGAAATTGCGGACCTTGTCGGTCTTGAGCACTTCGATCAGCGCCTTGACGGCTTCGGAGGATTCGTTGCCCGCCTTCACCGCGACGATGTTCGCGTAGGTCTGCGCGGCGTCTCCGTCCGCGTTCTCGGTCGCCAGAGCGTCCGCGATCTTGATGCCGGCGCCGATGGCGTAGTTACCGTTGATGACGGCCAGGGTGCCGTCGCCGGCGTTCCTGAACTGCGCGGGAACGGTCGAGGCTTCCACGGGCTGGATGTCGAGGCCCTTCGCGTCGACGATGTCGAGATGGTTGACGCCGTCAGCGGCGTTTGCGCCTTCGGGAAGAACGATCAGGCCTTCCTGCGCGAGCAGAAGCAGCGCGCGGGTCTCGTTGGAGTCGTCCGCCGGAATGAAGACCTTCGTTCCGCTCGGAAGGTTTTGCAGGGAGGAAACGGCGTTGCCGTACAGGCCAAACGGTTCGTAGTGGATGGCGCCGGCGGAGACCAGCGTCGTGTTGTTGGATTTGTTGAAGCTGTTCAGATACGGAGTGTGCTGGAAGTAGTTCGCGTCGAGGTTGCCGTTCTGGAGGTCGTTGTTCGGCAGAACGTAGTCGTCGTAGGTGACGATCTCGAGCGTGTAGCCCTTTGCGGCGAGGTCTGCCTTCACCTGTTCAAGGATCTCGGCGTGCGGCGTGGAGCTCGCTCCGACGCGGATGGTCTTGCCGTTGCTGCCGGCGCATCCTGCGAGGAGAGCCGCCGAGAGAACGAGGACGGATGCGAGGAGAATCAGTGAGAAACGCGTTGCTTTTCTGTTTTTCATGATTTTTGATCCTTTCAGATTTTCATAATTTATTTTTTTCTTTTTTTACTGTTTTTCGCGGACTTTTTTCGTCCGTTTGCCCGTTCCTTTGGAGGAACGCTTGTCGGACGAACGCACGACGCGGACGCCGACCTCCTGGATGATCTGGACGATCAGGACCAGCAGCAGGCAGCAGATCCAGGTGACGTCGTCGTTGAAGCGCTGGTGTCCGTAGAGGATGGCGATCTGTCCGAGACCGCCGCCGTTGATCGTGCTGGCCATCGCCGAATAGCTCAGGACCGTGACCAGCGAGATGATGGCGCCGTTGATGAGGGAGGGGCGGGCCTCCGGAAGCAGGACCTTGCAGACGATCCTGAAATTGGAGCTTCCCATGGACTTCGCCGCCTCGATGACGCCGGGGTCGACCTCCTTGACGGAACCCTCGACCATTCTCGCCACATAGGGCGCCGCGGCGACCACGAGCATGACGATCATCGCTGCGGAGCCGGTCGTCGCGCCGACGGTCCATTTCGCGACCGGGAGCATGGTCACCATCAGGATGATGAACGGAATGCTCCGGAAGAGGTTGATGAGCAGGCTGAGGATCCTGTTCAGCCACGGGATCGGGCGGAGTCCGCCTTTTTCCGTGATCGTCGTCAGGACGCCGAGCGGAATGCCGATGATGTACGCTGCGGCCGTCGAGATGAAGGTCATATAGACCGTCTCCCAGATGGCTCTCTGGAACGTTCCCGTGGTCCAGAGCTGGATGAACATATCTGAAAAACGCATGATCTACACCCCCTCCGTGAACGGAATGTTCTGCTGCTTCAGCCAGGAGACGACCGCGTCTTTTCCGGACGCGTCCTCCGGCAGCTGCAGAAGCATCGTTCCGTAAGAGATCCCGCCGATGTCTTTCGTGTCAGCGTAAGCGACGCTGACCGGGACCTTCGTCGCCAGGATCAGATCCGACAGGATCGGACGCCCGGACGTTTTCTCGTCGAAGATGAGCCGGACGTAGGACTTCCCGTCGCGCACCGCCGAAGCGAGCGGCGAAGACGGAAGGATGAGCTGACGCGCGATGTCCGACTGCGGGCGGGAGAACACCTCCGTCACGTTTCCGATCTCGGCGATCCTGCTGCGGTCGATGACCGCGACGCGGTCGCAGATCCTGTCGATGACACGCATCTCGTGCGTGATGATCATGATGGTGACGCCCATCGTCCGGTTGATCTCCTTCAGGAGTTCCAGAATGGACTCGGTCGTCGTCGGGTCCAAAGCGCTCGTCGCCTCGTCGCAGAGCAGATAGTGCGGCTTGGTGGCCAGGGCGCGCGCGATGGCGACTCTCTGCTTCTGTCCGCCGGACAGCTGTGAAGGATAGGCGTTTTCCTTGCCGCTCAGCCCGACGAGGTTCAGAAGCTCGTCCGCCCGTTCGGCCGCTTCCTTCTTCGGAACGCCGGAGATCTCGAGCGGATAGCAGACGTTCTTCCGGACGGAGCGCTGCGCGAACAGATTGAAGTTCTGGAAGATCATCCCGATGTCCCTGCGGGCGAGCAGGAGATCCTTCCGCTTCAGCTTCGCCAGGTTCCGCCCATCGACGAGGACTTCCCCTTCGGTCGGAACTTCCAGCAGATTGACGCAGCGGACGAGCGTGCTCTTTCCGGCGCCGGACAGTCCGATGATGCCGAAGATCTCGCCGTCGTTCACGGTCAGGTTGATATCGTTCAGGACCGCCGTGGGCGGGTCCGTGTCATAGAATACTTTCGACAGATGCCTGATTTCTATCAATGGTCCATTCACTCCTTTGCCGGAGAAATAAAGGAACGGGGAACTTCCGACGAAGTTCCCCGCATTCAGTCAGTCAATCAACAAACAGAATCTGGAAAGGTCCGCCGTCAGCGCATGAGAAAGACGTACATGCTGCGCATGCACATTCCCATCATGGCTTTACCGAGACGGACTGTCATTGCTTTTCCTTTCCGGTTCTTTTGAACTGCTGCGCACAACCGGCGCTCTTTTGTGGTGCAAGTATAGCACAGCCGTTCCGACGCCGTCAAGAGTTTTTTCGGATTTCGTCGTTTTGTTTCAATCGGGCGCCTCTTCAGCCGTTTCTTCGTGAAAAATGCACGGAAAGAAGCCGTTTTTCGACCGCTCAAACGCAAAAAACGACCTTTCGCGCATCCCGTCTTTACAAATCGCTCCCGCCGTGATATTCTGCATACGAAAGCGAGGTGAGAGCAAATGCGGCTGAGGACCGAACGGCTGGAATCCGCCGGAAAGGACGGGTCCGAAGAGGAGATCGTCATCCGGTACAGAACGCGCACCGAAGAAGTGGAAAAGCTGGAGTCCGCCGTCCGCAGGCTGCTCTCCGCCGAAAAAGGGATCACGCTCTATCGCGAGGACACGGAGTTCTATCTCCCCTGCGAAGAGGTCCTGTTCTTCGAGACGGACGACCGGAAGGTCGTCGCGCACACGGCGAAGGAGCTCTTCTACGCGAAGGACAATCTGTCCGCTCTGGAGCAGGCGCTTCCGTACCAGTTCATCCGCGCCTCGAAGTCCTGCATCGTCAACGCCGCCGCGGTGTTCTCCATCCGGAGGGGAATCACCGGCGTCAGCGAGATCGGATTCCGGGACACGAAGAAAACCGCTTTCATGTCCAGATCATACTACAGGTCCTTCATGGACAAAATGGAAGAAATCAGGAGGTAATCAATATGG
>CACZRJ010000189.1 GCA_902783535.1 uncultured Ruminococcus sp.
GTGAAGGACGCCTTCTCGCTCTTCGTCTTCGAGTGCTCCATGGTGGACGCGGACATGCGGAAGGCGGCGAACCGGCTGCGGAACGCGTTCCCGGACCCGTATTTCAGGGAGTGGTGCGACGCCTTCGCGGCCTGCGACCGCGACCGCGCGATGGCGGACATGCTGCTTCCCGCAGCGGCGAAAATGACGAACGAGCGGCTGCTGAAGGACGAACTGAAGACGGCCGTCGGAGAGGCGAAAAGGGAATACTTCGTCATGCTTGGACTTGTCTTCGGGAACGTCCCGCTGCTGTATCTGCTGAACAAGGACTGGTTTTACGCGCTCACGGACTCTGTGCCCGGACAGATCGCGCTCGCGCTCTGCGTGCTCGCGGGGCTGATCACCTTCCTTCTGCTCGGCAGGTTCGCGCGGCTGCCGTCGCCGAAAGGCATTGACGCGCGGCCCGTGAGCGGGAAGTCCGCTCCGGACAGTCAAAATAAAAGGAACAAAACGGTGAGAAAGGAGGACAACGCATGAACTGGACGTTCGCGGGGCTTTCGCCCTGGCAGGCGATCCTCTGCCTTTCCGTCTTCCTTCTTCTGATCCCCGGGATCTATCTCCCGTGCGCGGACATGCTCGGGATCCCGACGCTGAAGTCTTCGCTCGCTCTGCGGAGAGCGGGAAAACAGAAGAGCGGGAAGACGGGATTCGTTTCCGTCTGGATCGGCGGGCTGTCCGACAGGATCGCGAAACTGATCGTCAGAATGCAGAGCGACGCCGTGAAGGAAAAACTCTCGTCCGACCTCCGCGCGGGAAACGACGGGCGGTCGAACGAAAAATATCTGTCCGACTGCGTGTCGTCCGCTTTGCCTCTGTCTCTGCTCTTCTTTCCCTGTCTCCTCGTCGCGCCGGTCTTTTCGCCCTTCGTCCTGCTGTGCGCGCTCCTTTACGGATTCCACGTCTACCGCTCCGCCGGACGGAAAACGGACCGGAAGAAGGAGGAGATCGAGCGGGAAATGCATTCCTTCGTTTCCAGGATCTCGGCGTCCTTGAAGCACGGACGGAACGTGCTGAACGTGCTGGACGGGTGCAGGGAATACGCGGGAGACGCTCTGAAAAAGGAACTGGACGTCGCGGTGTCCGAGATGCGGACGGGCAACGACGAGAAGGCGCTGGCGAAACTGGAGACCCGCGCGTGCTCGCCGCTCATGACGGAAGCGGTCCGCGGACTGCGCGCCGTGCTGCGCGGGGACGACACGTCCGCCTACTGGGTGCTGCTGCAGGAGAAATGCGCGGAGTCGGAAAAACAGCGGATGAAAAGGGAAGCGAACAGGATCCCGCGGAAGGTGAAGAAGCTTTCCCTCGTCCTGCTGCTCTGCTTCCTCTTCACCTATCTCGCGGTCATCGGCGTGCAGCTGGCCGACAGTCTGGGGGTGCTTTTCGGATGAGAAGGATACTGTCTTTTTTCAAAACCGGAAGAAAAGGCGAAGGATATATCGAGACGGTGATCTTCGTCTTCGTCGCGACGGCACTGATCGTCTTCTCGGTCAACGTGTTTCAGCTGTTCTCTCTGCGCTCGGACCTCGACCAGTACGCGAAGCAGGTTTTGGAAACGGCTTCCGTGACGGGTTCGCTCGGGAGCGAAACCATGAAAAGGATCGACGAACTGTCGGAGCAGTCCGGGCTGCACCCGGACATCAGCTTCGAGGGGACCGTCTTCTGGACGGAAGGCAGCGACAGGATCCAGTACGGGGAGCCCATCCGCGTGACCGTGTCCGTGCGCTCGGAACTGTCCGGGTTCGGACTGCTGTCCCTGCCGGTCACGCTGAAGGCGTCCGCCGGCGGGCTGTCGCGGAGGTACTGGAAGTGAAAGCGGAGGAAAAGATAAAAAACGGCGTCCGCGGGAGCGGACACCTCGGGACCGTCTTCTTTCTGTGGATCTTCCTCGTCCTTTTTTCCTTCCTGCTTTTCTGCTGGCAGGCGTACGCCGGCATCCGCGCGAACAGAGAAAACGTCCAGCGTGCGCTGGACGGGTTCGTGACCAGGCACAGCGTCGAGCTGTACGCCATGATCAAGCGCGGCAGCGCGGAAACGAAGGCGTGGGACGACGAGCTGTGGGAACTCATGGCGGAGGACGAGCTCCGCGTGCTCCCTGACGGGAAAGGATACGCTTCTGCGTACGACTCCGAAGGGAAGAAGAAATGGACCATGTCCGTCCCGGCGCTGAGCGCGTCGGGGAACGGGGAAACGGGGATCCTGCTCCGCGCCGACTACGTGTTCTGCGTGAACGTGCCCTTCGCCGGCGGACTGCTCGGACGGCTGTCCGTCCCGCTGAAGGCGGAGTCGAGATTCCTGCCGAAATGAGCAAAAAAAAAGACGATGCCGCCCGGGGAAAAGAAAGGAGCGGGAAATGGCAGGGGACAAACAACCCTGAAAACCCGTAAAGACCCGTCCAGCATCGTCAAGCAATCATACCACAAGGATATGCCATAGTCAATAAGGAATTCTGTTGAATTTTATACATCGGCGGAATGAATTTTAGAAATTTGGACAAAGGGGGAGAAAAATGAACCATCGTGAGAAAAAACAGACAACGGCCGAAAAATCGGACTACGCGGAAACGATCAAAAGCGGAAAAGACGCTTCTACGAAAAGAAAGCAGAACGGATTTCTCATCTGCGCCGGCGGGCTGTTCCTGATCCTGCTGACCGGATGTTTGCTGCTGCGGCTCTCCGGAAGGCCGGACAATCCAAAAGAGACCTCTGCGCAAGGGAGAAGCGAACAAACGGATCCGGTTCCGCCGGACGTCAGCGTTCCCGCTGCGGTGATCCCATCCGGAAAAGGCGATGAAACGTCCGGAGGACAGGGAACGCAGATCGTTCCGTCCGCGGATCCGTTCGGAGACCTGTCGGAAGGGACGGGGAAAGAGGAAAGCGGCGTTCAGGTGAAGGCCGTCCCGTTCGGGCCGAAGGAAGAAAGCGACGGAGACAAAACGATAGACGTCTCCGAAGTGTCGTCGTCCGTGACCGGAAAAGACGGAAAGACGGACGGAAAAACGGTTTTCGGCCCGGCCGCCGAAGTGTCCGAAGGAAACACGGGGACGGACGCGAACAGAGGCAAACATGAGACGGGCGTATGGGAAGGATCGGAAGACAATCCGTTCGGAGAGACCGGAACGGACGTGAAGGAAGCGAAGGGGGAAACCGCTTATGGAAAAGAAAAGCCGGGCGAAGGAAAGCATTTTTAGGACTCTCCCGGAAGAAATGCTGAAGACGCGCGGCACGGGGACGCTGAACGGGTTTCTGTCGGCCGTGCTCTTCGCCCATCTGCCGGACGAGTCTCCGGACAGGAACGTCTTCGGGTTTCCGGATGCTGAGATTTCCGGTACGGAAAGGA
>CACZRJ010000190.1 GCA_902783535.1 uncultured Ruminococcus sp.
GAGCGGTGCGTAGGTGTGAACGGCTACGGCGTACCTGTCGTCGTTCTTCGGAGCGACGAATGAATTTAGCTTTGATATCATGCAGTAGTCCGCGACGGTGAGGATCACCCAGCGGTCCGGATTTGTCTTCCGTACGGCGGCAAGGGTCTCCAGCTGCAGCTTGTTGAAGTTCGCGTCCGAGTTGTCAGCGCCCTTTACCTCTGCCTGCAGATTGAATACGAGCTTTTCATCCCAGTCCTTGTAATGTTCCGCTATTCGAGTCCACATCCTGACGAACTGCGTACAGTGTTCCGGATTATCGGCGGAGAACTCCCATCCGGGCTGACAGCAGCGTATCACGACGTACAGACCCGCGTCTGACGCTCGTTTTATGACGCCGTCAAGGTTGGCGATGTCGTATGCGCCGGAGGTCACGACGGAGTCTTTCTCCTCGTCATAGTAGTCCAGCAGACTGACGTAGAAGCAAACGTGGTCGAACCCCTTCTCCCGGATCTCCGCAAACGTCTCGGGACGGCTCAGCTGATAATTCTTGGAGGTGAAAACGTTGTCCAGTTTATCGGTATAGGGGAAGGAGTTCAGTCCGCTGATATTGATCCCGCGTCTGAACGGGAGCTTGTATTCGATCACGATCTTCTCCTTTTTGTTCAGATCTTGCGCGGTGAGCGTTTCACCGCTTTCGGTCAGGAGACGCAGGAGCAGCGGTGTCGCGGAAACGTTCTCGTAGTCCGCCCCGGACGTTCCCGCTACGATGCTGCCGTCGACGAGCCGCACGCCTGCTTCGTCAGCTCTGAGATCATCCAGAGCCGCAAGGCGGATGGCCGGTTTGTTCCCGGAAACAGACGCTGACGTGTGGAGCGAGATCCCCGTGACCTCTGCAACCGCGCTGCATACGGCAGAGGTGAAGTCTTCCTCTCCTACGACGGTGAACTCGCGGATGTCGTGACCGTCTACCGTTATCGTGTCGTACCGGTATTCGTGGAGTTCCGCAAGGTCAAGATCGGCCGGGACGGCGGCATTCGTACCTTTCTCCGGGATATACTCCCTGACAAACCGCTCGATCGCTTTTTTTCCTGCTTCGAGCGAGCCGTAAGCGATCGCGAGCTTCGTTCCGTCGAGGCGGACCCGATAGTCATCGCGCTTCAGCCCTTCGTAAGCGCGCTGACTTTCCTCGCGGTTCGTTGCGCCGAGGCATATCTCCCGGTCGCTCATCGTGAACTGCGTCCCCTCACGGACGAAATCGTCCTTGAGTTTTACGCTGACGCCGGTTTTCTCAGCGATCCTCCCGCGCAGCTCGACCGCAAGTGCAGCTTCTTCTTTCGAAGCGTTTTCCGGGCGGATGATCACGTACGCGCCGTCGCCCTCCAGAGGAAGGAGGACTTCGGGCACGGGCTCGTCTCCCGGTTTCGGATCGGGTGCTTTTTCACAGCCGGAAAACAACACGACGGCGATCAGCACAGCCAGAACGAATACGAGTTTCTTTTGGACCATGGGACTGCTTCCTTTCCTCATGATGATTTACTTTATTTTAACATAAACATATTACGATACTGTTGCCGGCCGGATCATTCTTGAAATATAGAGATCCGGCGTTCAATATCGCCGGCGCAGCACGGTTTTGGAGTGGCTGCAAAATTGGATGCAGGGGAAAAAGAATATATTAGCAAGGAGCAGGAATGGCTATTTATTGACGTGAGCTGAAGCCTACAAGGGCCCGAACGCTACCACTGCTGCCGCTACCACCAAGGCCGCTGCTACCGCTGCCAAAACTGCAGCAACTACCGCAGTCGCGAAGACCGCCGACACTTCTGTCGTCATCGCCGCAGTCGTCGTTTCCGCCACCGCTGCCGCAGTCATTCTCATGAAGGAGCGTCACTGACCCCGATGCCTGCCCGTACAGGGCAGTTTTTTGGGGGGCAGCAGGACCTGTCTCAGCCCCTCGCTCCGTCCGTGTTCCTTTCTTTCGGCATCCTCTTGCGTTCAGGACAAAAACATGATATAATCGGAGCAAGTAACGATCGTCTGGGGAGGGATACCTCATGTATATCTCGCTGTACGGGAGGGACACGGAGCCGCTGAGCCCGTCGCGGTTGTCTGCCAAGTATCTGCAGCTCACCGAGATCGGCGAGACGCTGGGCGAACTGCGCGACGCGGATTTCCTGCGTCCGGACGGCACCTCGGACTACACCGTCAAATACCTTGAAAAAGGCGAGCGGGACTATGATTTCGGTCTTGGATGGGAGCTTGTCAGCGCGGGGACCGTGCTGCTGTACCGACCCGGCGAGATCCAGTCTGCGCGGCTGCGGAAGCCGGACGACAGCAATGAATTTGTCGTCCGTTTTTCCGGCACGGCGGTCCCGGCGATCTGGACGTCGCTCGGTTTCGATAACCGCCAGCGTTTGATGATCGGGGCAGCGACCGACGTCGTGACGCTCTTCCGCGAGATCATTGCCGAGATCGTCGGCAACCGCCTGGGGGCGGAGCAGATGGTCAACGCAAAGCTGCTCCTTCTGCTTTCGCTGATCTCGCGCCGCGCCGGATGCCCCGGCACGACATTCGCGCCGGAAAGCTCGTCCGTTATCGGCTCCATGTGGGACAAGGCGCTCGAACCCTCTCTCCAGCGCATCCACGAGCGTTGTCGTGAGAAAATAACCGTTGATTCTCTTGCGCAGGCGTGCCACATGAGCAAGTACTATTTCGCCCACCGCTTCCGCGAGGTCATCGGCATGACGCCCCACACTTACGTCACCAAAGTCCGCATCAGCAAGGCGTGCCGGCTGCTTACGGAAACCAACGAATTTATCGAAGACATCGCAGCCGAGGTCGGCATGCCCGTCTATCAGTCCTTCTGCACCGCTTTCCGAAAGGAGATCGGATGTTCTCCTCTGGGCTACCGCCGCGAGAGAGCGAAGAAGCGGGATCGGCCGCTGAAAGAGCCGAATAGCGAACTAACCTTTTCCGACCTGTTGTCCTA
>CACZRJ010000191.1 GCA_902783535.1 uncultured Ruminococcus sp.
GACGAGCGCGTCCGCAGAGACGGGCTCAGCGCCGACGCTATCTTCAACTATTTCTTCGGCCTGACCATGACGAAATACATCTGCCGGGACGACGCGCTCTACTGCGCGGCCTACAGCGGCCGCAGCGACACGAGGCGCGCCAACGTCGCCTCCATGCTGGTCAAGACGCTCCCGGTCTACCTGAAGACCGACCCGGAAGACGACATCGTTTCCGGCGTCCGCGCGATGAAAAAACAATTGGACGCCTCCCGCGCCTTCTCCGTCTACTCCTTCGCCGAGATCGCGTCCGCGACCGGCGTGACCGCGGAACTGCTGTTCGTCTATCAGGGCGACTTCTTCAAGTTCGACCGCCTGTGCGGACTGCCTGCGGAATCGAAACTGATCCCGTCGTCCACCCCGAAAGCCGCTCTGACCTTCCAGGTCTCCGTGGACGGCGACAATGTCCTGCTGGATCTGGACTACGACGGCTCCGTCTACGACGAGCCGCTCGTGACCGCGTTCGCGCGCACCTTCGAGACCCTCTTCCGCCAGTTCGGTTCCGTCAAAAAGGTCGGCGAGCTCGACTGCCTGTCCGACGAAGACCGGAAAATGTACGACGCGTTCAACGCCACGGACGAGGAGATACGCGACTGCGCCTTCCACAAACTGTTCGAAGAACAGGTCCTGCGGGTGCCTGACAAGACCGCCGTCTTCGCGCGGGACGGCTCCTATACCTTCCGCGAGCTCAACGAAGCGGCCAACCGCATCGCGCACGCGCTGATCGACGCGGGCATCCAAAAGGGCGATTTCGTCGCCGTCGTCATGCCGCGCGTGAAGGACGCGTATTCCGCGCGCCACGGCGTTCTCAAAGCGGGCGCGGCCTTCGTCCCGATCGATCCGAAATATCCGGACGACCGCATTTCCTACATCCTCGAATCGGCGAACGCGAAGGCGGTCATTTCCACGAAGGAAGTCTTCGAGCAGAAGCCGGACGCGTTCAACGTCGGGTCCGCCTTGCGGATGAACGCGAATGAAATGCTGAAGACAAAAGACTGCTCCAATCCGGACGTTCCCGTCGGCCCGTCCGACATGTGCTACGTCATCTACACCTCCGGCTCGACCGGAAAGCCGAAAGGCGTCATGATCCGGCACCGCAACCTGGTCAATTACGTCGCGGACGGGAACAACCCGAACACGCTGCCGCACCGGCGCGCCGGCGAAAACGCCGTCGTCGGCTGCTTCGCCTCCCTGTCGTTTGACGCGTCCCTGCTGGAGGAAGCGCCCGCGCTTGCGCGGGGGCTCACGATGGTCATGGCAAGCGAATCGGAGATCGAAAACCCGATCCTGTACGCGAAAACCATGATCGAAAAAGGCGTCACCCTGTGCTTCTTCACGCCGTCCTACGTCGCGAACGCGCTCATCTGCAAGGAATTCATGGAAGCGCTCAAGGGACTGAAAGGGCTGATGATGGGCGCGGAGGCACTGCCGCGCGACCTGTACGTCAATCTGCGCGAAGCGGGGATCGACACGGACATCTACAACATCTACGGACCGACCGAAACGACCATCTGCTGCACGCACGCGACGGTCACGGAACCGTTCATCACGATCGGAAAGCCGGTCGCGAACACGAAGCACTACATCATGGACAAGCGCGGAAAGATCCTTCCGATCGGCGCCGTCGGCGACCTGTGCATCTGCGGAAACGGCGTCGGCGCGGGCTATCTCAACCTGCCCGAAATGACCGCGGCGAAATACATCACGGTCGACGGGCTGCCCGCCTTCCGCTCGGGCGACATCGTCCGCTTCAACAGCGAAGGAAACATCGAATACTTCGGCCGGCTGGACAACCAGATCAAGCTCCACGGGCTCCGCATCGAGCTGGACGAGATCGAAAAGGCGATCGCGGCGTATCCGGGCGTCGCGCGCGCCGTCGTCCGCGTGTGCAAGGCGGAGGAAGACTATCTCGCGGGCTACTTCACGGCTTCCGAAACAGTGGACAAGCAGGCGCTGACGGCGTTCATCTCCTCTTCCCTCACGCCGTACATGGTGCCGAAGATCCTGATCCAGCTGGATCGCATGCCGCTCAATCCGAACGGAAAGATCGACAAGAAGGCCCTGCCCGAGCCGGTCCTGGAATCCGGAAGAAAAGACGTCAAGCAGCCGAAGAACGAGACCGAGGAAAAGATCGTCCGCCTGTTCCGGAAGGCGCTCAGCCGGAAGGAATACGGCACGGACGAGAACTTCTTCGACCAGGGCGGCACCTCCCTTTCCGTCTCCAAGATCGCGATGATGGCGCTCACGGAGGGTCTGCCCGTCGCCTACCGCGACGTCTTCGACTATCCGACGCCGGAACTGCTCGCCGCGCACATCCTTTCGACGAGCAAAGAGGAGGAATCTCCGAAATCCGAAAAAGAGGAGACAGGCGAGGAAGCGCTCGCGCACAACTGCGTCCGCTATGTCGACGACACGTCCTTCGCGCGCCCGCTCGGCCGCGTGCTGCTGACCGGCGCGACGGGATTCCTCGGAGCACACGTCCTCAAACAATTGCTGGACAAGCAGATCCCGACCGTCGTGCTCTGCCGCGGCGGCGAACTGGACGCCGAAACGAAGGTGCTCGCATTGCTCGCCTACTACTTCGACTCCCCGATGGAGGACGCGGTCGCGTCTTTCGTCAAAGCCTACGACGCGGACATCACCAGCGAAAGGCTGCCTGAGCTTCTGAAAGACGAACAGTTCGACACGATCGTCAACTGCGCCGCCATGGTGAAGCATTTCGCGGCCGACGACATCATCGAGCGCGTCAACGTCGGCGGCGTGAAGAACATGATCCTGCTCGCGAAGGAAAAGAACGCGCGGCTGGTCCAGATCTCCACCCTCTCCGTGGCCGGCGAAAACGTGGACGGGAAATTCCCGGAGACCTTCCGGCTGCACGAAAACGAGCTGTCCGTCGGGCAGGACGTTTCGAACAAATACGTCCATTCCAAGTATATGGGCGAAAAAGCCATCCTCGAAGCGGTCGCGACCGGGCTGGACGCGAAGATCATCCGCGTCGGCAACCTGATGGGCCGGCAGGAGGACGGCGAATTCCAGATCAACTCCGTGACGAACAGCTTCATCCGCAACCTGCGCGCATACCGCGCGCTCGGATGCTTCCCCGTTTCCGCGTGCGACGGGACCGTCGACTTCTCGCCGATCGACGAGGTCGCGAAGGCGGTGCTGCTGCTCGCGCAGACGGACAGGAAGTTCACCGTCTACCACTGCGCGAACGCGCACGAGGTGCAGATGGGCGACGTCATCGAGGCGATGAACCGCTGCGGCTTCCGCATTGCCGTCGTCCCGGACGAAACATTCAAACAGGCGCTGTCCGAGCTACTGAAGGACGAAGAGAAGAACATGCTCGTCTCCGGACTGCTGACCTATTCGTCCGGCGGCAGACAATTGCGCGAGTTCATCAGGACC
>CACZRJ010000192.1 GCA_902783535.1 uncultured Ruminococcus sp.
ACGAAGTCGGAGCCTACCTCATGGTCGACATGGCGCACATCGCGGGGCTGGTCGCCGCGGGTCTCCATCCCTCGCCCGTCCCCTATGCGGACGTCGTCACGACCACCACGCACAAAACGTTGCGCGGGCCGCGCGGCGGAATGATCCTTTGCAAAGAACAGTACGCGAAGCAGATCGACAAAGCGATCTTCCCGGGCACCCAGGGCGGCCCGCTCATGCACATCATCGCCGCGAAGGCGGTCGCGTTCGGAGAAGCGCTCACGCCGGAATTCCGCGAATATCAGAAGCGCATTGTGGAAAACGCTTCTCACCTGAGCGAAGAACTGATCAGACGCGGGGTCACCATCGTCTCCGGCGGCACCGACAACCACCTGATGACGGTCGACCTGCGCGGGACAAATGTGACCGGCAAGGAACTGGAGCACCGGCTGGACGAAGTGAACATCACCGCCAACAAGAACACCGTTCCGAACGATCCGCAGAGCCCGTCCGTCACCAGCGGTCTGCGCATCGGAACGCCCGCGGTGACCACGCGCGGATTCGGAAAACCGGAAATGGAGCTGATCGCCGGCTGGATCTCCGATGCGATCAATGCGTTCGACGCCAACAAGGCACGCATCAAAGCCGAGGCGGTCGAACTTTGCGCGAAGTATCCGATCTATCAGGACTAGTTTTTTCCTCGGCGTACGGCCGGGAAATCCCGGACTAAAAAATGACAGCATGACTGATGCGGGGCTCGCCCGAAAGGGGCGGGCCCTGCTTTTTCGATGCCCGCGTGATTTCGACGGAAACGGATTCTTTCGCGAAATCCGTAGAATTATTTGACAAAACTCGGGAATCGAGTATAATAAATGGCAAAGAGGCAGCGCCGCGGGAGACATCCCGGTTCCGCTCCGGCGGACCGGCGCGGCCGGTTTGGAATGAAAAAGAAAAAGAAATAAAGAAACGAAAGGAGTCATATGCGGGCGGGCGGCAGACGAACGGCGGCCCGCCGTATGAAAGCGACATGTCAGAAGAAATCAAGCGAGAGGACGGCAGTAAGGGAAAGAACTACATTTCCCTGACGAGCGGCCTTAAGGGAAAAGACTACATCGGCTACGCAATGGGCGATTTCGCGGGGTGTTTGTGCTTTGCGACGGTGACCACGCTTTTGCAGAAGTACTACACCGACATTCTCGGACTCAGCCCGCTGTTCATCATGATCATGTTCATCGTCGCCCGCGTCTGGGACGCGATCAACGACCCGATCATGGGCCGGATCGTCGACAGACGGAAAGCGGATGAAAAAGGACGCTACCGCGTCTGGATGAAATTCATCGCGATCCCGCTTGCCGCGGCGACCGTCCTGATGTTCCTTCCGAACACCGGCATCGCGCAGGCGCTCGGCACGACGGGCGTGTGCATCTACGCGACTTTCACGTATATCCTTTTCGGCATGATCTACACCATGCACCAGATCCCCTACGGGTCGCTGGCATCCGTCGTCACGACGGACGTCAAGGAAAGGAACAAGCTGTCCGTATTCCGTTCCGTCGGCGCAGCGCTCGGTTCGATCCCGGTCCTGGGGATCACGATGATATGGGCCAAGAAAACGACGCTCGAGGACGGCTCGACCGTTTCCCAGGTCCAGCACCTTCCGATCATCATCGGCGTCGCGCTGAGCGCGGTCGCCGCCGCGGCCCTGCTTTTCCTTGCATACAAGTGGAACAAGGAACGCATTCGCACCGTGGAAAACAAGGGCGCGAAGAAGGGAGAGGCCGTGGCGATCATCAAGACGCTGCTGAAGAACCGCTCCTTCCTGGGCGCGTGTCTGGTCGGCATGTTCCTTCTGGCCGGACAGATGTTCACGCAATCCTTCTATACCTATCTGTTCAACGACATGTTCAAGATGAACTGGATGAACATGGTATCCATGGTCTGCACCTATCTGCCCATGGCGGTCCTGATGCTCTTCGCCGGAAAACTGGTCCATAAGTTCGGCAAGAAAGAGATCTGCGCGGTCGGCGCCGCCATCGCCGCCGTGGCCAACCTGGCGCTGCTGGTCCTTCAGCCGGTCATCGTCGGATTCCCGCCGCTGTTCCTGCTCTTCTGTCTCCTCGCCGGCGTCGGCCTGTCCATCATTACGCTGGAGATCTGGGCGCTCGCGACGGACGCCATCGACGACGTGGAAGTCAAGACCGGAAAACGCAACGACGGAACCAGCTATTCCATTTTCATGTTCTTCCGGAAGCTCGGACAGGTGCTTGCCGCAGTGGCGGTCAACGCAGCCCTGCTCGCCATGAACTATTTTGTCCAGACGGACGTCACGTTCAGCGGCGAACAGCTGAACACCATGTACGTCATGGCGACCGCGATCCCCGCGGCGCTGTTCGGCCTGATGGCCGTCGTCCTGCTGGTCGTTTACGGTCTGAGCCATAAAAAGACCGCGGAGCTCCAGGTCGAAAAAGAAAAAATGCTCGCGGAACAGGTCGCGAACAACGAGATCGTGGTCGGAGACCACGGCGAAAACTGAACCGGGCGCATCACATAACGGACACACGTAAAAAGCGTCGCGGCGAAGCTGAAATTGCTTCGCCGCGATCTTTTTTGCAGATCTCTTTTTCCGTCAGACCACAGAGAGCGTCCGGCCGTACCGGTCATGCAGAACGGCGCGCTCGCCGGCTTTCAGTCCCCTGAACGTCACGGTGTCTTTTCCGCATTCCGCGCTTAAGACGCGGCAGCGGTTGTCCGGGGACGGGTCGTCGTAGTAAGCATATTCCATTTTGCCTTTCTCCGGCGGAAAAACGTGGAAGACGACGCCGTCTTCCTCGAGCGGAAGGACGGAGCCGCTCCGGATGAAGAAGACGGGCAGGTCGTCCGGCGGCGCCGGCACTGTTACGGTGCCCTCAAACCATTGTCCTCCGCGGTACCACCCGCCGTCCGCGTCCGGGAGGTCGACGGTCAGTTCCTTCACGCCCGGGTCGAATACGGAACAGCACAGGACTGCCTGGCCGCACAGGAAAAAGTCGCTGTCGTCGGGCTCGTCCGGAAACGCGAGAAACAGAGGCGCGAGCAGGGGCGCGTAAGTTTCCACGGCGCGGTTCGCCTCGCTGTAGAGATACGGGACCAGGGAAGCGCGGAAGCGGAACAGCTTCTGCACCGCCGGCATCAGGTCTTCGTACAGCCACGGCATGGTGACGCTCCCGTCCTCTTTCCAGGAATGCAGGACGAAACGGGGCGTGAACAGCCCGTACTGGATCCAGCGCAGGAACAGCTCGCGGTCCGGCTTCGGCCCGGCAAATCCGCAGATGTCCTGCCCGAACAGCCGGAACCCGGACAGCGCCATCGTCATGGCCATCCGGTGGTTGGACCGGAACTCCGGAAACGAGGTGCGGTTGTCGCCGGTCCAGGTCTGCGCGACCCGCTCCGTTCCGGCGATCCCGCTCCGGCTGACGGCCATCCTGCGGCCTTCGTCCGGAACGGCGGCGCGGGAAGCCATGGCCATCAGCAGGGAGAAGAGCGGCCGGATCAGCTTCGCCCGGACCGGATGTCCGAACCCGTCCGCGAAGACATCGGCGTCGCGCACGTCGTATTCGTTGTTGTCGTTCCAGATCGCGTCGTATCCGCGGTCCACGAGTTCCTTTTTCACGCATTCCGTCCAGAAATCGAAGGCCCCGTCGTTCGTGAAATCCAGGTAGGAGCCCTCGCCGCCCCAGAAGGGGAAGACCGCGGGCGTCCCGTCCGCGTAGTGCAGGAACCATCCGTTTTCCGCGATGCGACCGTACAGCGGATGATCCGTCAGGAACGCGGGCTTGACGTTCGGAAGAAAATGGATGCCCTGCGCGAGGAAATCGGAAGCCAGTTTTTCGGGGGATGGGATCTTGTCCCTGTTCCAGTGGAAGACGTACCGTTTTTCCCCGATCTGCGTGTATCCGCTGGACAGATAGAATCCGCCGCAGTCGATGTCATAGGACCTGATCTTTTCCAAAAAGCCGCGCAGCTGCCTGTCCGCGTCGGGCGCGTCCGTGTAGGACATGGTGGACCCGGCATAATGGAAAGACCACTCCGGAGGGAGCGACGCTTTTCCGGTCAGCCGCATGAAGCGGTGGAGGATCTCGGAAACGGTTCCGAACAGCACGTAATAGACCAGGACCGGCTCTTCGAAATGCGCGTATTTGAAAGGCGGGTAGTAATTGTTGATCTCGCTGCCGAGGTCGAGCACCCCGTTGGAATAGGTGTCGTAAAAAATGCCGTAGCTGCCGGCGGAATTCCGGCAGATATAGAAGGGGACCTGCTTGTACAAAGGGTCGCTGGACGAGGCGTCGAAGCCCATCGCGTCCGTTGTTTCCATCCGGAAGCGGCGCCCCGCCTTGTTGACGGAGCCGGTCTTGTCCCCGAGCCCGTAGATATGCTCGCCCTCTTCCCGGGTGATATAGTGATAACTGCCTTCGCCGAGCTCTCCTTCGAAGTTGTAGGCGAGTCCCTGCCGGTCGGCGAACAGCAGTTTTCCGTCCTTCCGGTATTCGATCCGCAGATTTTCCGTTTCGACGGTGATGTTTACGTCGTCGATCCGGAGATCGTCTCCCTGCGGCAGCGGGTCCAGCCCGTCCGTCGAGAGCCGGTCCCGTCCGTGACGGGGCATGACGGCGTCGTCCGGGCAGACGGAGTAGGTCGGAAACAGGGTCTCCGACTGACCCGAAGGATAGAGCGCGACGCGCATCATATGCGCGAAAAAGTCCAGCCGCGCCTCCCATCCGTCTGCTCTGTAGATCCGGAACGCGGGGCCCTGTCCTTCCGGCCGGAACGCGTGATGCCACTTCATGACGGGTCTCCTTTTTTAAACGTATTGCGCAGCAGTTTTCCGATCTTCGGACGCGCCATGCACGCACCTTCGTCCGAGAACCGCATCGCGCGTCCGCGGCAGATGTCCCAGACGGGGGCGCCGTCGTGATTCGGGTCCCCGGTTTCGGCAAAGCGGGCGAAATAGTCCATCATGAGTCCGGACGCGCGTTCGTCGCTTTCCGCATACGGCCTCCAGGAGGAAGCCAATGTTCCGAACGCGTACCGGAGGTCGGCTGAATGGAAGGCCTGACTGTTGTCCCCCTTCGCGTCGATGTCGAAATAGTACAGATATCCGCCGTGCGCTTTCGCGTATTTCTTCGAGACGTGCGCCAGCAGGACCGTATACATGTCGTTGTTCGTGAATCCGATGATGAGCGGGACTTCCTTCGGGTGCCGGATCAGCCGGTCGATCCCTTCCGGAAGCAGAAAGTGATCGACGACCGGCATGGTGTTGTAGGTGTTGTCCTTGCGGCGCGTTTTCTGCGTTTCGACCGCCTGCAGGAGTTCTTTCGGGCCGATTTTCCGGATCTCGTCCAGCGTTTTGCAGCCGCACAGGTCCATCACTTCCTTCCAGTAGGAACGGGTCTGCTCGCAGGGCTTCGGGAGAGAAAATTTCGGAAATCTTCCCGCACCGGACATCATGATCGCCTTGTGGAAAAGGTCCTTTGCGCGCGGGCTGCAGAGAAGATACTGGATGGACATCGCGCCAGCGGACTGTCCCATCACGGTCACGTTGGAATTGTCTCCGCGGAATCCCGAAATGTGCGTCTGCACCCAGACGAGCGACTGCATCATGTCGTCCAGCCCGAAGTTTCCGTCTCTGCCCTCCGACGCGTAAACGTCCTCGTGCGTAAAATATCCGAACACGCCGACGCGGTACTGCGCGAAAACGACGACGCAGCCGCGGGACGCGAGGCGAGACCCGTCGAAGGGAGAGGAATTGATGGAACCGCTGTCGAACCCGCCGCCGTGAAAGAACACGATGACCGGGAGACGGTCTCCTTTTTCCGGCGTGAAAACGTTCAGGTTCAGCCCCTTTTCCTCGTCGTAGGTGAATTGGATGCCTTCCCGGAATTCCCGGTGGTAGAATTTCCTTTCCGGGATCTCCAGATGCTCGAATTCCGGCCACGCGCGCTTCTGCATGCAGGCGGGCCCGGGAAAACGGGCGTCCACCTCCTTATCGTAGGAGCGGATGACGGACGCGTATTCGAACCGTCCGGCGCGGGCATAAGGGATCCCGCGGAAGACTTCGCATCCGTTTTCGACGCATCCGAGGAAAGAACCGGTATTCGTTTGAAGCAGACAGGTTTCCATGAGGGCCTCCGTGCGGCGCGGCACGCGTTTTTCATATGCCCATTATACATTTCAAGTCACGGAGATGTCAACCTCGTTTTCTCACGTCAAAAAAACAAAAAACCGCTTGCATTTTCGGAAGCGCGTGATATAATGAAATTAATTAAAGATTTTAATCAAATCCGGGGAGAAGAGCCATGCTGAATACCATGAGGAACATCGCCCTGACGGTCTGGACGGGCGAAAACAGGTTCACGATGAGCCGCGGAAGCTTCCGCTACCGCCAGAAAACGACCGGGGAACAGGTTCTGAAGCGTTCCCGCACGACGGAAACGGAAAACGGATTCGACGTCGATTTCGCACGCGGCGAAGAGACGTTCACCTTCTCGTTCCGGCAGGAGAACGGACTTCTGCGTGGAGAACTGCATGTGCCGGAAGGCACGCCGTACAACCGGTTCCGCGTCACGTTCGACATCGAAAAAGGCCTTCACATCTACGGATGCGGAGAGATCCATTCCGCATTCGATCTTTCCGGAGAGAAGGTCCGCGTGTTCGTGGCGGAGCACCAGAACGCCCGCCGGATCGCCCTGAAGCTGCTCCGAAAGGGGCTGCGGCTGCCGAACGCGGACAAGGCGATGAAGCTGTCGAACTACGAGTCCTATTACGCGCAGCCGACGTTCGTGACCAGCGGGAAGTGGTTCTTCCACGCGGATACGAAGAGATTTGCCGAATTCGATTTCTCGAAACCCGGAAAAGTGTCCTTTACGTCGCAGGAGCCGCCCGTCTTCCGGATCGGAAAAGCGGAAACGTATGAAGCGCTTTCGGAAAAATTGACGTCTCTGCTCGGACGGCAGGAGATGCTTCCGGACTGGGTCAACGACGGCGCCATCCTGGCGATCCAGGAAGGCAC
>CACZRJ010000193.1 GCA_902783535.1 uncultured Ruminococcus sp.
AGCGTTATCATTCATCTTCGTCCTGCCCCGAATCCTTCCGGTCATCCGTCTCCGGACGTTCTTCGCGCAGCGTTACCATATTACGGGCGCGGCGGCGGCGTTCATCTTCAATCGCTGCATAATGCTTTTTCGTTGTATTGACATCGGAATGACCGAGGACATCCGCAACGAGATAAATATCGCCCGTCTCGCGGTACAGCTGCGTGCCGTAGGTGCTGCGCAGCTTATGCGGCGTGATCTTTTTCAGCGTGGTCACCTGGCTGGAATACTTCTTTACGAGATCTTCCACCGCATGCACGGAAATGCGCCGGCGCTGGATGGAAAGAAACAGTGCCTCCTCATGTCCCGGAAGCGGTACGATCGCACTTCTCTCCCGCATATACCGGAGAAGCGCTTCCTCCACTTCATCGCCGAAATAAACCACGACCTGATTCCCGCCCTTGCGTGTGATGCGGAGCCCGTGATTTTTAAAGTCCACATCGGAAAGGTCCAGCCCGATACACTCGGAAACACGAAGTCCGGTCCCTAACAGCAGCGTCAAAATAGCAAGGTCGCGTACCTTCGTTTTCTCGTGGTACGCCGCCTGCTTTTTCGTCATATTCGAGCCCATCTCGACGATATCCAAAAGAGTCGCCACCTCATCCGCCTCAAGGCGAATGATATCCTTGTCATGGAGCTTCGGCATTTTTACGATCGACGCGGGATTCGTCTTGATCATTTCCATCTGGTAAAAGAATTTATAGAAGGAACGAAGGCTTGCAAGCTTCCGGTTGAGTCCCCTCTCCCCGTTCGCCCGCTCGGTATCCTCCGGGTTGTTATACACTTTCAGATAGTCCAGATAATCCTGAATAATGGTCGGCGTGACCTTGTCCAGAATCGAAATCGGATACTCCGGAATCTCCTTGTTCCCGCCAAGTCCCGTCTCGCTTTTTATATAATATAAGAATACCGACAGATCATACGCATACGCCATGCGGGTGCGCGCAGAAGTTGTCGGTTCGATGCCGCGGAAAAAATTGATGGAAAAAGCCGGAAGCTCCTTGAGCTTTTCACGGAGCTTCAGATTCGTGTCGATCTTAAATTGTTCGTGATAAGACTTATTCGCCATAGGTTCGAATCCCTGCGGTACGGCGCACTTTTGCCGCTACTCCGTCTTTTTTTTATGCGACTGCAAAAGGATCGCAATGCTGAACCCGATCACGGCACCAAACGTATTGCTGATGATGTCGTCCACCTCCGCAAGTCCGAGTCCGAGAATATACTGAAGCAATTCGATCACTGCGGAAATAATAATCGGAATCATGATCGGCCAGCGCCTTTTTGTCATAGAATAAAGCACCGCGCCCAAAGGCACGAAAAGCCACATGTTCTGCAGGATCTCCTGCCGGTAATACGAAGAATGAATCGCCTGTTTATAGGACCAGAAGAATTCAAAGATCCCGTGGGAATCTTCACTGTTACGGAAAAGAAGGGTCATATAAACAATAAAACCAAGATAAAGAATCAGGAAAACTGCTTTCGCCGGCTTCGGCAAAATGAGTGCAAGGACCGTAAGGACGATGCCTCCAAGCATTGTGACAAACGGGTGATAAACCAGAAACAGTCTGAGCGGTGTGTTAAGACTGTCTGAAATGATCTCGCGCAGTCCGCCTCCGTCCACAAAGGCTAAGGGGAACATGCAGACAACAGAAATCGCTATAAAGATAAAAACTGCAATTCCAGCAAGTATTTTTTCCAGCATTTCTAAGTTATATCATTTTCACAAAAAACAAGTGTGACGATTTTCTAACGTTTTTGTGACATTTGCTTCATGCTTTTCGCACGATTTCCAGCCCGATTTCGATCTGTCGGACCTCACCGAGCAGATTCATTTCGATCAGGGCACGGCGTTTGTGACGGTCGATTTTCCGGATTATGGATTCGAGCCCTTTTAGGACGCCCTCCTCTACAATGATCCGGTCGCCTTCCTGTACGCCGTAGGACATTTCCGCAACCAGATTTTCTCCGGTGATGCGTTTCAAAAACGCCTCTTCTTCCGGCTTGATCGGAACAAAATCATCCTCATATCCCAAAATCTTTGTCAGCTCCGGAACTTTCTTCAGTTCCATATTCACGGCACGCGGATCTTCTGTTACAAGAAACAAATAGCCCGGAAACATCGGCTTTTTTTCCAGATGCCATTCCCCGAGATATTTGCGTTTTGTTTCACAATAAAGGACGATACATTCTTCACAGAGATCGGATGAGAGCTTGTCTTCAATCAGTTGTTTTGTTACTTCTTCTTTTCCTGTTTTTGTCTGGATCACATACCACATATGACAGATTTTATAGCAAATGAAGGAAAAATTCAATCTGGAGTGCCGGACCTGCTGCAGCAAAGACTTTGTCAAAAGGAAAAGAGACAGGGGATCTTTCAATCCCCTGTCTCCGAGAGAAAACGCTATTTGATAATGATAATTACCTTCACCGTTTTTTTGCCTTTCCTATACTGTGGAGATCCGGTGTTGGTTCCAGCCGCGTTTACTTTCACCTTGATGGTGTATTTTCCCGGCTTCAGGCCTTTCTTAACGGTGATTGCGCCGGTCTTTTTATTCACCGTAATCATCTTGCTGCCCTTCGTCTTCATATAGGTGACTTTGCCCTTGGCCTTCTTGACTTTGATTGCTTTCTTAATTGTCACGTTCTTTTTGTTCACCTTAGAAGCTTTCACCAGTTTTACGCTTCCGGAAGCCTTCAGGGGGTTGGCGAGTTTCTTTAACTTCGGGATCACGACCTGTTTCGTCTGCGATTTAAATGCCGCATTTTTGAAAACAGCTGTGAAGGTTCGGATTCCGGTTGTTGTATAAGTCGGTTTCACTGTAATTGTTGAAACAGCTTTCGCCTGTTCCGTCACCGTCTTTCCGCATGTTTCGCACGAGCATTTCCCGAATGCCGTCACCGACGTGTTATCCTTTGCCCAGGTGTAGCTTGCGTTGTCAATCGCGTGAATTGCTTCAATCGGAACAAGAAGCCGCAGATTGGAACCGGTTAAGGTCTGTCGGATCGGAGTCACTTCGTTTCCGTTCACGGTGACTTTTCCGATGTAGATGGGATAGCTGTCCACGTCCGAAATTGTATTTGCGAATACAGATCCTTCGTTGGAAGAAAGATTGAACGATGCATAGGCCGTCATTCCGCCTTCGAACGTGCCGGTCATGCTCGAACCGTCCGCATTGCACCAGCGCGTAGCATACATGGAAGGATTGATGCTGTACGAAGCCTTTTCATCGATGGTGATGACCGGCGGATTCTCTGCCCTGAAGCGTCCGTACTGGTCCTCGCCATAGGTGGTATACACGCCGCATACCGGATGCTCGATATTCAGGTCGACCGAGTTGATATACTGCGGCGTCTTCACGGTGAAGAACGCATTGCGCAGTCCGTCTTCATAGATAAACGCTACTGTGTGTTCCCCCTCGGACAATTTATTCAGAACCTCTGAATACAGTCCGACCTCGGTCTCGACATCATTGGTCGTAAATAAGGAATAATCGCCGCTTTTCAGCAAGGTGTCATCAAGTTTGATCTGAATCTTAGACTGGTCCATATCAAAACCAAAGGTCATATCCTCGTCATCATAGCAGACAGAGCCTCTCGTAAAGGTGATTCGCAGCGTCTTATTGGAGTCGCGGTACCATACGGCATCATTCCCTTTTGTCACTCGATACGAGAAATACTCTTCA
This sequence comes from uncultured Ruminococcus sp., assembly GCA_902783535.1. Lineage (GTDB taxonomy): Bacteria > Bacillota > Clostridia > Oscillospirales > CAG-382 > Coliplasma. The sequence continues at coordinate 3,723 of CACZRJ010000193.1, forward strand.
AAGGTCTCGTTGCAGTTCGCGCATTGATAAGAGTAGATTCCGGGGCCGAAATTATCGGCTTTCTGTTCGAGCGTCTCGTTGATCAGATCATGACCGAGCGGAGGCTCTTCGACCGTATACTCGTATCCGCATTCCGCACAGGTGTACACGATTTCTCCGGGCGTTGTACAGGTCGGCTCGATGGTCTCTTCCCAATCATTAAAATGATGGATTTCTTTGATCATCTTACTACACTTCTTGCATCTTGCCGCATGAACCGTTTCCCCTACGGGATACCAATCTCCGTAATCATGTCCGGCAACTTTCAAGGTTCCGGAAAAGGCAGCATAATGCGTCGCAGAATACGGAGTTTCATTTACAGCTGTTCTGCCGTTTATCGTCGCTTCTGCATCCTTTGCGAAGGAGTATCCGAATTCCGGTGTCAGGGTCACGTCCAGCTGATAGTTTTCTCCTCCGATATAATAAGTGGCACCAACCAGTTCCGAATCCCATTGCGCCTTGCTTACCGTATAGTGCGGATTTTCACCGATAATCGTTACGTCCGAATCCACCGGATACGGATCGCCACAGATCGGAACTTTAACGGAAAGGACTGCCGAATTCAGTTTCTTTGCCCAGTTGATATAGAGGGTTGTGTCTTCGGTGAGCGTTCCTTCCGAAACCTCCTTCTGTGCAGCTGCGACGGCCTCCCATGTCCCCAGCGCAGCGAGTTGTTCATCCGTTTTTTTCGTGACACTGATCATGGTGTAGTTATCATCACTCGGCCACGGTATGGTAGAATATTTCTCGCCTGTGATCTCACTCATGATGCTTGTCAAGGCATCTGAAAACGAGGTTCCTTTGGTAAAACTCATCGTTGTGTTCGTATATTCTCCGCCGCCTTTTCCCTGGAAATCAATCGTCAGGTCGCACATTTCCGCATTTCCGATTTCCAGTTTCAAAGGAATATTGAGTGTCTGTGTCTTGGAACTGTCTTTTGTATTTTCCAGATTCAGTTTATAGTTGGCTTCGTAAACGCCAATGGTTTGCGAAACTTTTTTCGGCTCGCAGATTACGATAATGAGTTTCGACTCGCACGGTTCCACGACCGTGTTTTCCGCAAGGTTTGAGCTGTACAGCCCGTTTGTATCGTTTTCAATGACTCCGTTCAGCTTCAGGGGAACACTGCCGGTATTTGTAAAGATCACCCATTTTGAAAGTGAATCCTCAGACCCCGGAGCCGCGAGTCCGAAATCAATCCCGTCTTCTCCGAGCGGCGTATTCGGATCGAACAGACCGCCGGACAATTCGATTTGATAGCTGATGCCTTCATTTACGACCTGAAAATAGACTTTTAATTCGTTCGATTCCGTATACTCGTCGTCATCTTCAAAGTAAATCGATGCAATATAATATCCCGGATCCAGACCGGTTTTCGGCTGGATCCAGACTTTGTCATACGTCTCACCGTGGCCAATCGTTTCCGGCGTTGGAGTGTTATTTATGAAAGAACTATCATCATGGGAATCATAAATGGTGAGGCCTTCGGAAGACAAAGTCAGCGGATTCAGGCCGGTGTTTTTCACCTTGATGGCCGTTCGCATCGCCTCTGCGTCTGCCTCGGTATAGCCTGTCGTTAATGTGCCAAGAAATACGATGGGTTCTTCCGGATCCGTTTCGATTTCCAGCTGGTAAGAATTATCCGGAATCACCGTCAGGGTATACAGACAGGTTCCGTAGAAGTATTCATACTTCTTTTCTACATTTCCATTGGGATCAAAGTACAGATCTACTTCGGTGGAATACTCTCCAACCGGAAGTGCGGATTTCGGCATGATCACAAAGCACTCAGAATAAATATCCCAGCTGACCGTAAACAGCTCATCCTCTTCCACATCCGTCAGGAGATACTGGTCGAGATCGTGCAGGATCCCCGCTGTGTTCATTACGTCCAGTTTTCCCCGGCTGTTCTTGGAAAACGTTTCCTCTATGCTGGAGGAAACCGCGTTGGAAGCCCATCCCGGATTCAGGAGGGTCGTTATTTCGATGGGAATCACGGTTTCCGTATAACCGGAACCGTCTTCTGACGTTGCGGAAAACAGAAGATTTCCGTAATAGGTATCGGCATCGAGCGCCGCCGCCCTTCTTGTGTTCAGAGAAACCCGTACCCCGGTGGTTGCACCACTGGTAAACACAGAGTATTCTGTGACCGTTTCATCCGCAAATTCAACCCGGAACAGGCTGTTGTCCGAGGACAGGCTGAATCTCACGTTCCCGGAACTTGTATTTTTCAGGGTTAACAGCTCTTCCCTGTTCTCTACAAGACTCTGGTAAACCGGATCAAAGGCAATCTCAGAAACGGTACAATCGTACTGATCCAGAACCAGGAATTCCGTGGTCCGGGACACGACCGTAAGCGAAACGTTCGTATCCGCATAGTTCTCAAATGTGGTATCCGGAACGGAAAAATATCCGGAATAGACCCCGGGAGTGAGCTGATGCTTCGGAACGATGGTTCCGATCGATGCGGATTTTCCCGGTCCGATCGTGATCAGTTCTGTGGCAAAGTTTTTCTTGAACGCGCTGGAATAAAACGTCGCTCTGGCCGGGTCGATCTGGAGTTCCTCGTCCCCGATATTCTTAATGATGATTTCCTTTTCCAGCGCTTTCGCTTCTTCCTTTGTGTAGCCGGCAGTCAGCTGTCCCAGATTAAAATCACCTTCGATTACAAGAGAGGACGGGTCCTCTTCCTCTTCTGCAAAGGTGATCACGCCGGGCAGCATGGAAACTGCGAGGGCAAAACTCAGGACAAAAATGCCGAGTTTTTTGATCCAACTGGTTTTTGTTGTTTCTTTCATTCGCTTATCCCCCTTCCATTTACCAATATGTGTATATTTACCAAAAATCAAGAATAATTTCTTAAAATATTGTAACATATCACTGTATCTTACGGGGTTTCTTTTTAAAACAATCCGAAAAATAAACCGAAAAAAAAGTCCCTCAGAAGGGACCTTTTTTCGGTGTGACCGGGAATTCAGGAACCGGACCTGCCTCACTCCCGGATGCGAACGCGCACCACGTTAGACTGCTTTGAAGCAGGGTCATATTTATAGGCCAGTTCTTCGACCGTGGCCTTTAAAAGACTGTAAGAAAGCTCGTTTTCACCACAGGCCGGATCGTATTTTTC
>CACZRJ010000194.1 GCA_902783535.1 uncultured Ruminococcus sp.
GCGGACAACGCGGGCGGACTCGCGGAATCCTGCCATCTGGACCCCGATGTCCGTGTGATCACCGATAAGCTTGATTCCGTCGGCAACACCACCGCCGCCATCTGCAAAGGCTTCGCCATCGGTTCCGCCGCTTTCGCGACCGTTTCCCTGATCGTCGCGTTCATCAATACGGTCCATCCCGCGGGTGAACCGGTCCTGAACTTCGCTTCCTTCGTCGTCGTCGCCGGCGGCATCATCGGCGGCGCGCTGATCGAATTCTTCTCCGCGATCCTGACCGACAACACGATCGACTCCGCGCGTCTCATGGCGGACGAGGGCGACCGTCAGCTGTCCGTCCCCGGCGTTCTTGAAGGAAAAGTCCATCCCGACTACAACAAATGCGTCCGCATGGCCGCGAAAGAAGCGCTTCGCAAGATGCTCTTCCCGTCCATCCTGGCCATGGTCATTCCGGTCATCGGCGGCTTCATCTTCGGATGGGAGTTCGTCGGCGGCATCCTGGTCGGCGCGGTCATCGTCGCCATCCCGCGCGCCATCTTCATGGGCAACTCCGGCGGCGCGTTCGACAACGCCAAGAAGTATATCGAGAGCGGCATGCTCAAGGGCCACGGAAAAGGTTCCGCGGCGCACAAGGCTGCCGTGACGGGCGATACGATCGGCGATACCCGCAAGGACGTCGTCGGCGTCGCGCTGGATATCTTCATCAAGATGATGTCCACCGTCGCGAACACGTTAGCTCCGCTGTTCGCCGCCTTCCGTCTGATCAAATAACGGAATACGCCGAACCGAAAAATGCAAAACAGAAGGGCGCCTGCCGCAGAGCGGGCGCCCTTTCATGATGCCTTTTTTTGTCGCTTTCAGGTCTTCCGGAATTGGCGGCTCAGCGCATCGATGACGCGGGAAGCGATCTCCCTGTGTCCCTCGGCGTCTGGATGCGCGCCGTATTTCGCCCGGTACGGCTCTTCCGGAGACAGCGAGAGAAATCCGTCCGTGCGGATCACTTCGCAGACCAGGCGGGACAGTTCTTCTTCGCAGTAATAGCAGACGGCGTCCCAGACGGCTCTCTGCGTGCCGGCGTATTCGAACGGGACCGGCGTCAGCAGGATGATCCTGCATCCGGCCTCGCGCAGCAGCAGAACGGTCCTCTTCAGGTTCCCGCAGAGGGTTTCCGCGTCCGCGCCGTTGACGATGTCGTTGACGCCGAGCGCGAGCACGACGGTCTCACACTGCTTCGCGCGCGTGATCCAGTATCCGTCCGTCGCAGCGTCCCAGGCGCGCGCGTAGCCGATGCCGAGATTCCATACGGAAACGTCCGGGAACGCTTCTCCGACGAGGGAAGCGAAACTGTTTTCAGACTTCCCGGCGCCGATGCCCTGCGTGATCGAGTCTCCGAAAAAACCGATCAGAGGGACCTGCCCGCGGTCGACACCGATCATGACCGGCAGCGGCGTTCTCACGTCCGGTCGGAAAACGTTTCCTTTCAGACGGAAGACCGGCAGAAGCGACTCCTGATGGCATGGAAGGATGTGTCCGCGGAACCGAAGTTCCAGCACGAGCGTCGTCTTTCCGTCCGTATCCAGTGAAAAGGGATCCGTAGGGAAGACTTCGCCAGGCATCACGGTTTTCTCGTACTGTCCTTCGAACGAGACTCCGGCAGCGTCCTTCTTTCTGACGCCGGGCGAACGGCTGTCAGGCGCGGGGAGACGGTCGGACGTCCATGCGGAAAGGCCCGCGACCGTCCATTCTTCGCAAAACGCGTTCGCGAGCACGCTCTGACCATGTCCGTAGGTCGCGTCCAGCGCGTTGGAGTACCAGAGCCGGAATGTCCGGACGCCGGAATTTCGCAGGGCGGGGGAGAGCCGGAAGAACACGCGCGAGACGAGCGTCCTTCCGGGATCTTTTTCAATGAAATACGTCTGGCTTGCTGCGGCGTCCGAAGTCGCCGGCACGAATGGCGCAAATCCGTTCAAGGTTCTGCCTCCTCAGTGTTCCGCGTTTTCGATCTTTTCGAATACGGTATAGTCTTCGACCAGATGGAATTCGTCCAGATAGAAGGGCTTTCCCGTCAGGTCGGACGTCTTGTCGTAGTCCCAGAAGAGATAGATGCCGGCAATTTTCGTCTCCGGATATCTGGCTGTTTCGGACGGCGTTTTCGCGCCGGTGCCCGCGCGGTAGCCGAAGTCGGACAGCGGGAAGGCGAACCAGCCTTTGCAGCCGCCGACGGGCGCGCTTTCAGCCGCGCCGAAGCATCCGTCGGAACCGTGCTTCATCCTGACCCACTCGTTTCCGCCCTCCGGCAGATACCAGAAATACAGATCGGGAACGTAGTCTTTTTCGTCCGTCGTATACAGACATCCGTCGGGAGAGACGAGGCCGAAGTTCGCTTTGCGGAATTCGATCTCGGTGAAGTCCGCCCAGACGCGGAGATAGGCGGGATCCTTGAATTCGGAGGAGAACCCGTTTCTCTGGTTCGGGAAGAGATACAGGCCCCGGTTTTCGGAAAC
>CACZRJ010000195.1 GCA_902783535.1 uncultured Ruminococcus sp.
GCCGTGGGAGGGCATTAGGAAAACGGCCGATTTCGCTCCCATGAGCATGCAGGTCGTGAAATCTCCGATCATGCAGTCCCTGACCCAGCTGGTCGGCTATCACAACTACAAATGGTTCGATTTTTCGGATTCATATACGCCCGCGGCGAGCGAGGACTCGCTTTACGTGAACGTGTGGAAGCCCGCGGGAGAGCAGAAGGACCTGCCTGTTCTGGTGTTCGTCCACGGCGGTTCCCTGCAGACCGGAGACCCCTCCTTCGAAGACTACAGCGGCGAAGGGCTCGCGAAGCAGGGCGTCATCGTCGTCAACATGGGCTACCGGCTGGGCGCGTTCGGATTTTTCGCGCACGAGGACCTTCTGAAGGAATCCCCCGGACAGACGACCGGCAACTACGGACTGCTGGATCAGATCAAAGCGCTCGAATGGGTGAAGAACAACATTTCTTCGTTCGGCGGCAATCCGTCCAACGTCACGCTCGCCGGCGAGTCGGCAGGCTCCGCCAGCGTCAGCGCGCTCTGCACCTCTCCCCTCGCGAAAGGACTTTTCCGTCGGGTCATTCTGGAAAGTTCCACGGTCGCTTCCGCTTCACCTCCGCATTCGTTCCGCGCGCTGGAGGGCGCATTGGCTTCCGGTGAAGAACTCATGCTTGCCTGCGGCGCAAAATCCGTCGAAGAGCTCCGCGCCCTGCCCGCGGAAAAGATCGCCCCGTTCATGGAAACGGAGCATCACATCACGGTCGACGGCTGCGTCCTCACGGAGCTGCCGTACGAATCCTACAGAAAAGGCGTCCACAACGAGGAAGCGATCCTGCACGGGTACAACAGCAGGGAAAGCGGGCCGTTCCTGCTCTTCTCGAACGCGTCCGCAAAAGACTTCGTCTCCCGCGTCCGGAACGCGCTGAAAACCGAGGCTGACGCCGTGCTGGAGGCATATCCGCACGCCACCGACGCGGAAGCGAAGGAAAGCTGGGCGGAGATCTACGGTGCGATCTTCTTCGATTATCCGCACTACTGCCTGAACCGGCTGGCCAACGCGAACGGGATCCCCGTGTACTACTACCTGTTCGACAAGCAGAACAAAAGGATCGGAAGCTGGCACGGCGGCGAGATGATCTACGTCTACGGAAACCTTGACAAAGACGCGGATCTGTTCGACGAAAGCGACTTCGCGCTCTCGCGCAGTCTGTCCGGAAGCTGGAGATCCTTCGCGGAGACCGGCGACCCCGGAAAGACCTCCGGCGTCGCATGGACGCAGGCGTCCGACCCGCTTTCGCAGACGGGATTCGGAGAGACCGTTTCGCCGGTCAGGGAATCCGGCAGGAAACAGGTCCTCTACGACGCGCTCGACCGGCTGCAGAATTTCACAACAGAACCCATCAATGGAAAGGAAGGCGTCTCCGGCGCCGGAAACTGATTTATGATAAGACACTTTTCCGCTTTCCGCAGGGCGGCTTCCCTGCTGCTCGCGTTTCTGACGGCGGCTCCGCTTCTCCCCGCGGCCGTTTCCGCATCTGGCGCGATGACCCACGGCATTGACGCGGTCAACAGCGCGCGCGGGACCGACTGCATGGTGGTCTACGACACGGGCGGAACGACCGGAACGAACGAATGGGGATACGAAATATCCGTCGACGCCGAGGGCATCGTCGTCAGCACCGGAGGGAACAATACGGAGATCCCTGCCGGCGGCTTCGTCGTCTCCGGGCACGGGACGAGCGCCAGCTGGCTGAAAAGCTATGTCCGGAAAGGCATGTACTGCTTTTTCAATCCCTACGGAAAAACGGTCGCGTTCAGTCGCGATCCCATCGACCAGTCCTATTCCTACGAAGTCCTTTTGACCGGATGGAACGCGACGCGCGTCACCGACGCGCTCATCCTCTACGACGGCTCCTGGGGCGCGACCACGCGGACGAACGAATGGGGCTATGAGGTCGCCGTCAGTTCGGAAGGCCGCGTGATCTCCATGGGCGGAAACGCAAACGCGATCCCGGCCGGCGGATATGTTCTGTCCGCGCACGGCGACAGCATGAAGATCCTGAAGAACCTTTGCTACGACGAGAAAGTCGTTTCCGACCGGAACAAAATGGCCGTCACGTTCACCTACGACGGCAGATGCGCCTTCAGCCAGTCCGCGAAAACCTTTGAAGAGGAGGCGGAATCGCTCGCATACGCAAAGGCGTCCGGCCGCATGGCCGACTATGAGAGCGCGCAGTCGATCGTCGAAGAAGGAAACAGGCTGATCCCGGAAACCGATCTGACTGACAGCGCCGGATGCTTCGCAGCCGCGGGCAAACTGGAAAAACTGACCTCCTCCCTGCGCGTTGCTCTCTCGGAAAGCGTCGCGGGCGAATACCGCGGCATCTGGGTGCGACCGAAGGAAACCACCCGCGCGGAAGTCGCTTCCCGCGTCGAATCGCTGAAAAACGCCGGGATCAACATGATCTCCCTGGAAACGCTGTACGGAACAGGCGTCATTTTCCCCGTTCCGGACGGCTGTCCATACGAGCAGCTTTCGACCTTCAACGGGTTCGACGTTCTGAAGGCGTATATCGAGGAATGCCACAGCAGACAGATGGAACTGCATCTGTGGTTCCCGAACATGTACTGCGGCAATTATGCGGACAGAGGACTGCCGAAGAACCACCCCGACTGGCTGGTGAAGAACAATCTCGGCGGGACGACGGTCGACACGGAATACGGGGACATGTACTTCATCGATCCGTTCTGCGAAGAGGCGACGGACGCTTTGCTCGATATGTACCGACATGTGCTGACGACCTACGACGTCGACGCCTTCCAATTGGACTATATCCGCTATCCCGGATACAGCTCCGTGGACTGGGGATACAACGACCGGACCGTCCGGGCGTTCCGCAAGGCATACGGCGTCACGCCCGCGTTCGACCCGAAAGCCTCCTACTGGACGACATGGTGCGCGTTCCGCGCGGACCAGGTCACCGAATTCGTTCGGTCCGTCAGGAAACTCATCGACCGGGTCTCTCCGGGAACGCTGCTCAGCGCCGACGTCGGCGCGAACTACACGACAGCGCCGCTGACCATCTACCAGGACTACCCGCAATGGCTCGAAGAAGGGCTGTTGGACCTCGTCCATCCGATGGCATACGGCGAAACCGCGAATTTCAGAAAATGGGTCTCCGGCGTCGTGAGCGTCAGCCGGGGCATCCCGGTCGTCCCCGGTACGGGCATCTTCGAAAACGGTCTCCAAGCGAACGACATGCTGGACCAGGTCCAGGCCGCCAGAGAGCTCGGATGCATCGGCGTCGTCCATTTCCAGGCGGACGAGTATCTCAGCAAGAGATGCGCCATGCTGCTCCTGCCTTCCGCATACCGGGCGGACGCCTTCGTCCCGGGAAAGGACACCGTACGCGCCTGCGAGAACGCGATCGACGTCCTTTTACGCCGCGCACAGTCGAATGCCGGAACCGGGAAGGCTCTGACCGAATCGGACTGCGCGAAACTGAAGGATGCGGCCGAAGCGGTCAAAAGCCGTCTGTCAGCGCCTTCCCCCGACTGCGCGGAACTGGAGTCCGCGCTGAAGGCGGTCTCCGATGCGCACTGGAAAAACGCAAAGTCGCTGGTAAGTTCCCTGTCGTCCGATCTCGCGCGGCTGAAGTCGCTGATGACGCTTCTCCGCCCGGTGGACGAAACATATCTGACCGTCAGATCCGGCACGAAAGTGTCCGAGCTGATGCTGCAGGAATCGGCCGGAGCGATCTATCTGCGCAGCGGATTCGAAGCTTCGGAAAACGCGCGCGCCGCCACCGGGATGTATTTTGAAAAGAACGGGAAGCGGGTCGCGATCGTCGTCAAGGGAGACATCAGCGGAGACGGGATCGTCAATTCGTCCGATTACCTTCGCTGCAAGCGCGCGGTCCTCAAGACCGCCGTTCTGACCGGTGCTTCCGCGCAGGCCGCGAAAGTGACCGGGAAACCAAACATTTCCGCAGGCGACTATCTGATCATCAAAAAGCATGTTTTGAAACTTTACGTCATCGAGTAAGCAAGTTTCTCACGAAAGGAACAAAAAAATGGAATCTGTCAGACGCCCGCTCAGCAAGCACCACCCGCTCGTCATCCTTCTTTCGCTTGTCCTTCTGGCTTCCGTCCTCCCGGCCGGCCTGATGACCGCATCCGCCGGAACGACGACGGTCACCGCTTCCGGCGTGAACATGGCCAGAGGCGAAGGACAGCTGATCATCTATACCCCGGACTACGGAACGACGACCCAGACGAACGAATGGGGCTTCGAAGCCGCCGTCGGCGCGGACCACAAGGTCATTTCCGTCGGGGGCAACAATACGGCCATTCCCGCGGGCGGATTCGTCCTTTCCGGACACGACACGGAAGTCAACGTCGGAATGAAGACATGGATCCGCGAGAACGTCAAGGTCGGCCAGTACGTCTACTACAATGCCGTTTCCCTCGTCGTCACCGTCACAGACGAAAAGATGTCCGACGGGGACAGCGCCTTCTATTCCGTCAGCCACGCCGTGACGGGCACGAACGTGATCCGCGGCGAGGACATGATGGTCGTCTACATGCCGACGAAAGGAAAGACGACCGGCACGAACGAATACGGATGCGAAGTCACCGTCAAGGACGGGCTCGTGACGTTCGTCGGAGGGAACGACTCTGCGATCCCCGCGACCGGATTCGTCGTCTCCGGGCACAACGAGGCGGGCGACTGGCTGAAAAAGCAGGTCAAGATCGGCATGAGCTGCGTCTACGACCAGGCCGCCAAAACGGTCACCTTCACGATGGACGACAAGTCCCTCCTCGCCGGACTGGAAAACAGCATGAACGCGGCGAAGGAGGAAATGGAGGACGCGAAAGCCTCCTACCTGTTCATGGACTACGGCGCTTTCGGCGAAGCGTTTCAGTCCATCAAGTCGGATCTCGACAAAGCGGCAGCCGCGTACAAGAAAAGCAAGGACACGAACGCGCTCGTGGACGAATGCGACCGGCTGCGCGACAGGATCTCCGATCTCCGTCATTCCGTCTCCGAAAGCGTCACCGTCCAGTACCGCGCCGCGTGGCTCCGTCCGTCGCAGTCCAGCGCTTCCGAAGTCGACGCGTTCGTCGATCAGCTTCACCGGAGCGGTATCAACACCGTCTGCGTGGAAGGCATCTTCGACAGCACGGTCATCATGAACGTTCCGGACGACAGCCTGTTCACGCACAATCCGAAATTCTCCTACGACGTCCTGCAGGCCTACGTTGACGCATGCCGCAAGCGGGACATGGAATGCCACCTCTGGATGTCCATCTGCCACATCAGCACGATCTCCGGAACGAACTACACGAAAAGCCTCGCCCGGAAGAAGCCGGAGTGGCTGAGCAAAAACAATATCGGAACGTTCCAGAACGAGAACAATTTCCTGATGATCGATCCCGCGAACAAGGAAGCGAGAGACTATCTGATCTCCTTCTACAAATACATCGTCAAAAACTACGACATCGACGGATTCGAACTGGACTACATCCGCTACTGCGACAACGGAACTTACGACTTCGGCTACACCGACGCCGCGTTCGAAGGATTCCAGAAGGCCTACAACACGGATGTCAAGCCGAAATACGACACGAAAGCGTCCTACTGGAACGACTGGGTCCAGTACCGCTGCGACTGCATCAGCGGATTCGTCAAGGACATCGCCTCCGCATTGAAAAAAGCCCGTCCGGGGATCGTGATCGCCGCTGACGTCGTCCCGAACCCGACCATCGGAAAGAACAGAAACTATCAGGACTACATGGTCTGGGTCAAAAACGGCTGGATCGATCTGCTGCATCCGATGGCCTACGGAGACGGATTCGACGCGCACATCTCCTCGCAGGTCCGCGAAGGCGGCACGCTCTGCGCCGTCGCGGTCGGTCTCGGCGTCTTCGAAAGCACACTCGGCGCGGAAGACATGGTGGAGCAGGCGATCCGCGACAACCGGCTGTCCACCCTCGGCGACGTCTATTTCGAAGCGTCCTCCTACCTGAAGGATCAGGCGGGCGAAGCGCTTCTGAAAACCGTTTACAGGAACGAAGCGGTCACGCCTTTCCGCGACAGAGACAAAGCGCTCAAAGCTGCGCTCGCGTATCTGCTGGAGCATGCCGAAAAGGTCATCCTGCCGAACGGCGGCATGACGGAATCGGAATTCAAGACGCTTTCCGACGCGGTCGGAGCCGCGTCCGAATCCGTCTCCGGCGGCCGCGTCAAAGGCGAACTGATGAAGGAACTGAACACCGTCGTCCGGAAGCTGGAAGACAAAAAAGCCTACGCGGCACTGAACAAGGACCTTACCCGCGCGGCGATGATCACGACCGTCATGGAGAAATGCGGCTGGTCGGATCTGTATACCGATCCCGATCCGTCGGAAGTCTCCGAA
>CACZRJ010000196.1 GCA_902783535.1 uncultured Ruminococcus sp.
CTTCTCTCGCTTCCGGAAGCTTCTGACGGTGCGGTACTCCCGCTCCGGATGTCGATGACATCGCTCGCGTCCTCGCTGAACGTCAGCCGTCCCACGCTTTACAAGGCTTTCGCCGAACTGGAAAGCATCGGCGCGGTCAGAAGAAAACCCGGTGCCGTTGTGATCGTATCTTTGACTCAATTGAAATCCATAGAATCGAGGAATTTGTCATGAAAACCAAATTTGTCCTGTTCGCACTTGTTCTCGCACTTTCCGTCCTTGTATTTGCAGGTTGTCAGCAGCCTGTGCCCGCGACAAGCGAGCCGGATGCCGCATCCGCTGAACCGTCGCAAGCCGTTGAACCGTCCGAAGATTCCGCACAGGAACAGCCTTCGATCGCCGAGCCGGACACGCAGCCCGTCCGCGTCTTTACTCTGATGGGCCCGACCGGCATGGGCATGGCCAAACTGATCGACGACGATTCGAACGGGGACGCGAAGCTGAACTACCAATTCACCATCGCATCAGCGCCGGATCAGATCAGCGCCGAAGTCATCAAAGGCGATTTTGAGATCGCCGCGGTTCCGGTGAACCTGGCCGCAGTGCTTTTCAAAAAAACGGAAGGCAATGTGAAGGTCGCAGGAATCAACACGCTCGGCGTGCTGTATATCCTTGAAAACGGAAGCGAAATCAGTTCCGTCTCAGACCTGAAAGGCAAAACGCTTTATGCGACCGGACAGGGCGCGACTCCCGAATTCATTCTGAAATACATCCTCTCAAAGAACGGCGTCGACCCCGAAAAGGATCTGACGATCGAATATCTCGCGGAACACTCCGAGCTCGCGACCAGAATGGTTTCCGGAGACGTGAAGCTCGGCATGCTTCCCGAGCCGAACGTGACGAACGTACTCCTGAACAACGCAGACGCGCACATCGCCCTGAATCTGACTGAAGAGTGGAAGAAAGTTTCCGAAACAGACCTCGTACAGGGATGCATCATCGTCAGCAAGGACTTTGTGGACAACCGTCCCGACGCGCTCCGGACGTTTCTTGAAGAGTACGAAGCAAGCGTGAAATTCGTGACCGGCAACGCCGACGAAGCTGCTACGCTGATCGAGAAGGCGGGAATCATCCCGAAGGCCGCGGTCGCAAAGAAGGCGCTGCCGAACTGCAATATCGTCCTGGTGACCGGAGAAGCCATGAAAGCGCAGATGGCCGGCATGCTGAACGTTCTTTTCGAAGCCGCTCCGTCTTCCGTCGGAGGAGCGCTCCCGGGTGACGAATTCTACTATCTCGGGTCATGAGCCGTCATCCCGAAAAGCGCGGGACGATTCCCGCAGCCGTGCGCGTGATCCTTCCTGCCGTTTTCTGGATCGGCGTCTGGTGGGCGCTTTCCGCGATCGTAAACAGGGAAGTCCTGATCCCGTCTCCGCCGGCGGTCTTCCTGCATCTGCTGTCGCTCTTGAGAACGGCTGACTTTTATCTTTCCGTGATGTTCTCGGTCCTTCGCGTAACGGCAGGCTTTGCCCTGGGACTGGCTGCGGGATGTCTTTTCGGCGCGCTCTGTGCAGGAAACGGATGGATCGACGCGCTCATGTTTCCTTTCATGAGCGTCGTGCGCGCGACGCCTGTCGCTTCTTTCATCATTCTCGCGCTCGTCTGGGTCAACCGGGACATGGTTCCTGTTCTGATCTCCGCAATGATGGTCATGCCGGTCATATTCGGCAACGTGCGCGAAGGAATACGGAAGACCGACCGGGGACTGCTTGAGATGGCGCGCGTGTTTCAGATCGGAACGAGAAAAACCTGGACGAAGATCCGCATTCCGTCCGTACTGCCGTATTTGTTTGCGGGGATCAAGACGAGTATCGGTCTGTCCTGGAAAGCCGGCGTCGCCGCCGAGGTGCTGTCGCTTGCCGCTTTGTCGATCGGAAAATACCTTTATCAGTCCAAGGTCTACCTTGAGACTGCCGACATGTTCGCCTGGACGCTTGTCGTCATTCTCCTCAGCATTCTGATCGAGAGACTTCTGACGCTGGCTTTCAGGAGACTGCCGTCGTCGGGCGAATCCATGAGACAGTCCTCGGGCGGACAGGAGGCAGCGGAATGATACGGATTCGCAAACTGACGAAGTCCTTCGGCGACCGTGTCCTGTTTTCCGGTTTCCGGATGGAGATGCCGGACAAAGGCGCTTATGCGCTGATCGGTCCATCGGGGTGCGGTAAAACGACGCTGCTGCGCATCATTTCCGGGCTGGACCGCGATTATTCCGGCGACGTCGACGTTTCCGGGAAAATCTCGTATGTATTTCAGGAAGATCGTCTGGTCCCTTCGCTCTCGGCATATCAGAATGTTTTTCTCGTCTGCGGCGACCGGGAGAGAACGGAAGGTCTCCTTGCCGCAGTCGGTCTGTCCCGCGAAGCCGGCGGAAAAGGAAAAGACTGGGAAAAGCGGCCGGATGAACTGTCCGGAGGCATGAAACGCCGCGTCGCGATCGCGCGCGCGATGGCGTTCGATCACGACATCCTTCTGCTGGACGAGCCTTTTACGGCGCTTGACCGGGACATCAAGGATGAAATCATTTCACTCATCAGAGAAAAGGAGAAGGA
>CACZRJ010000197.1 GCA_902783535.1 uncultured Ruminococcus sp.
CTGCGTGTGTAAGACTGTTTGCATGTAAGAATCATCCGAAGCGAAAGGAGCCGAAGCATATGTACTGGGTCGCGGTCGTCGACGACGACATGACAAATCTGAAAATGGCCGGGACGATCCTGAGCCGTCAGAATATGCGCGTCACGGCTCTGAAGTCCGGGCAGAGCCTTCTGAAATATCTCGAGACCAATCTGCCGGACCTGATCCTTCTGGACATCCGGATGCCGGAGATGGACGGCTTCGAAACCATGCGCATCCTGAAGACGCGTCCGGTCGTTTCGGACATCCCCGTCATCTTTCTGACGGCGGACGACCACCAGGCGTCGGAAACGACGGGGCTCTCCCTCGGCGCGATGGACTTCATCAAGAAGCCGTTCGTGCCCGAAGTGCTGGTTCTGCGCGTGCAGCATACGATCGAACTGGTCCGGCTGCAGCGGAGCCTGTCCAACGAGGTCAAGAAGAAAACGAAAGAAGTCGAAGGCCTGTCCATCCACGTCGTCCAGACGCTGGCGGAGGCGATCGACGCGAAAGACGCATACACGAACGGACACTCCGGGCGCGTCGCGCGGTACGCGCGGGAGATCGGGAGGAAACTGGGATATCCGGAAGAACGGCTGACCGAGATCTTCATGATGGGACTGCTGCACGACGTCGGCAAGATCGGCATTCCGGACGCCATCATCAACAAGCCCGGCCGCCTGACCGACGAGGAATACGCGCAGATCCGGAATCACCCGGAACTCGGCGACAGGATCCTCAAGCGGATCAAGGAGATGCCGAAGCTCTCCGTCGGCGCACGCTGGCATCACGAGCGCTATGACGGAAAAGGCTACCCGGACGGGCTGAAGGGCAAAGAGATCCTGGAGGAAGCCAGGATCATCGCCGTGGCGGACGCCTACGACGCCATGACCAGCAAGCGAAGCTACCGCGACATCCTGCCCCCGGAACGCGTGCGGCAGGAGATCGAAAACGGGAAAGGCACGCAGTTCGATCCGGTGCTGGCCGACATCATGCTGCAGATCATGGAGGAGCATCCGGAAGATCTCCTGAAAGACGACTGAAAGGAAGGACCACGTCATGGCTGTCAAAGACGCAAAACGCTTTCGCGTGCGGACGCTGCTGATCGTCATCATCGCGGTGCTGATCGGCACCGGCGGAGTGCTGGCCTACAGCTTCTTCAGCGCGCGCGAAAACATGTCCGAGCAGATGGAATCCAACTACAGCGTCATGGCGGACAAATACGCCCAGGAACTGTCCGCGTGGGTCAATTCCAACGCGCGGATCATTGACACGCTGGCCGCGGAGATCACCGTCTCCCGCGTTTACGAGGAGACGCAGGACGCCTTCCACGCGTATCTGAAGGAAAACTACGATCTGCTGAACAGCGACGCCAGGATCTATGACATCTACTTCACCTTCCCGGACAACCACATGGCCTGCGCGTCCGACTTCGTCGTCGACGGCACCGTGGACTACGTCCACGACCGGGAATGGTATACCCGCGCCGCCGCGACCGGCGAACTCTACTACTCCACCCCCTACATGGACTCGGACTCCAAAAAGCCGATCTTCACCATCTCCAAAGCGGTCTACCGCGAAAACAGGCTGCAGGGCGTCCTGGCCGCCGACATTTTCGTCGACGTCCTGGTCAACATCATCAGCGAAGCGGACGTCGCGGAAAACGGCTACGCGTTCCTGGTGGACCAGCAGTTCGGGATGGTCGTGCATCCGAACGAAGCCTACGCGTTCGAGGACGAGCCGCTGGGCGTCATGGACGTGCCCGGCGCGCCGTACGAGGAGGTGCTCGCGAAGATCCGCTCCAGGTCCAGCGAGACCGTTTATCTGAACGACTACGACGGCGTTTCCCGCGCGGTCGTCATTTCGAAAATGTCCAACACCGGCTGGTATGTCGGCATCGCGACCAGCACGGCGGAACTGACGAAACAGATGACCTCCATGCTCCGCGGATTCCTGATCGCGGCCGTCGCGGCCGTCGTCATCGGCGGTCTGGTCGCGTTCCTGCTCGTCCGCACGATGGACAGGATGAACCGCCAGCGCCAGGAATACGAAGAACGGGTGCAGGGACTGGAAAAGAAGGTGGAGGAAGCCGGAAAGGTCCGGCGTTCGTCCTCCGACCTGCTGGAGGATGAGAAGAAGAGCGAACTGCCCGGAGACAAAAAAGTCAAGACGCCGAAAAGATACAGCATCTGGATCACGATCATCGTGATCTTCCTGCTGATGGCCGGCATGGTGGCATATACGACCACCGTGATCCGGACGGTCGCCGCGGACAACATCCGCGAAGTCGGCGAAGACCGCATCTCCGCGTCCGCCCTGCAGCTCGAAAACTATCTGGAACTCACCAAAAACCGCCTGATGATCGTTTCCGACACCGTGGAATTCATGGTGAAGCACGGATATTCCAACGACGCC
>CACZRJ010000198.1 GCA_902783535.1 uncultured Ruminococcus sp.
CCCTCATGAATTTACCGTAAAACCAGCCGAAGGCGCCAAGCCAGGTCAGAGAACAGAGAAGGGTCGCTCCGGCGGCTCCGGCGGCTCCGAAACTCCACGACAAAAGCGGAAAGGCGATCAGCGCAACCGCCGCAGTCGGGATCAGCGTGATGACCGAGATATTCTGTTTCCCGATCGTGTTGAAGAAATTCAGGAATGCGCGTACAGGAAGCGAGAGAATCGCCGCTTCTACGAGCAGCAGCGTGCTGAGTTTGGCGGCGATGAAACGTTCCGAGAACAGCAGACAGATGATCCGCTCCCCGCCGAACCAGAGCATGGGCAGGGCAAGCACCATACAGACGGCGGACCCGAAAAGTATCAGCGCAAAGAGATTTTTCACCTTTTTCTTTTCCTTCTGCGCGAAGCTGTCGGCGATCATCGGCAAGAATACCTGAAGGACCACATTGAACGAGTTGACGATCATCGCGATCGGAAGCGCGATATTGAAGAGCACGACTTCCGATGCCGAAGAAAAGAAGGCGACGGCGATCGTTCCGACATCTTGGATCAAGGCATAGCCTGCCGTAAGAAAGATGAAAAAACCGCCGTCTTTGAGGATCTGTTTTTTCTGACTGCCGGAAAGTTTTTCTGACTGCGGCACGACTTTCCGGAAAAGGAGATTTCCCGTCAGCGTGCAGAGCGTGGTGATCGCAACGCACAGCACGATGATCCCCGTAAAACTTTTCTGTTTTAGACAGAGAATGACGGCGAGGCAGAAAAGCAGGGCTTTCAGAGTGCGGAGCAAACTTACTGTGCCGAATTTCCTGACCGAATTCAGCGCAAACAAGGTGGTGTTTTCAAAGGTGAATCCCCACAAGATCGTGAGAAACAGCACCAGCTGAAGCGTGGATACGGGGAAATCGTAGTAATACCTTTTCAGCAGCGGGATCGAGGCGCAGAGCAGCAGGAAAAAGAGCGCCGAAAGAGAGGACTGGATCCGGCGGACGAAACAGTAGAAACTACCCGCCGCGGCTTTGCGTTCTGACGCAAACAGTCCGGGAAGTTCAAACAAAATCACATGGGAAAGTCCCGCCTGCGTCAGGATCAGCAGAAAACTTATCAAGGAAAAGGTACTGTAAAAGAAGGCGTAATCATTGGCGGGCAGATGATTTGCCATGAATCGCCGGGTAAGATAGCTCAAAGCCCCGACCAGAATGGCAGAAAGGGCGAAAAGAAAACTGCCGCGCAGATATTGGGCCGGGATCAGCTTCATTTTTTCTTTTCCGGCTTCCGGTAGGTCAGCAGCACGAAGAGTTTCATGATCCAGGGCGCGGGCAGCAGCAGAAGCAGATGCACCGCGGCATGGTGAAGCTTCAGCGTCAAAGGCTTGCTTTGCCCAATCCGCTGAAAATAATCGTTCTGGATCTGAAGCGTGATGCGCAGAGATTGCTTGAGTCTGCTCTGTTTGACCTGCGTCGAAGATATCCGGTAATGAAGGACCGGCTCCTTCGAATTGGCAAAGTCGAAATGATCAAGGGCGCGGAGCCAATATTCATAATCGTGACAGACGGGGCATTTTACGGAGTATTCCCCAGTCTTGGATATCAGCGCTTTGCGGACGGTCATCGCAGGCTGGGCAAGAACGTTGCGCAGCGGCAGCGCTTTGCGGATCTCTTCCAGTGTTTCAGGGTAGGAACGGGAGCCGATAACGCGGGAGTTTTCATCGATGATCTCGAGCGAAGAGCCGACGCCGCCGATTTCCGGATGCGCGTTGAGGTAACCGGTCTGGCGCTGCAGCCGGTCTGGGAACATCACATCGTCCGCATCGAGCCATGCGATATACTCGACATCTTCCGTCAGCACGGAAAGCAGGTGGTTCCGCGTGGCGACGATCCCTAAATTTCGCGGATTTTCGAGAATATGGACCCGGGCGTCTTTCGCGGCGAACTCCTTCAGAATCTCCAGAGAGTTGTCTTCGCTCCCGTCGTCGCAGCAGAAAAGGTCAAAGTCGCGAAGGTTCTGATCCAGGACCGAGCCAACTGCTTCCTTCAGAAATCTTCCGGCATTGCAGACCGGCATGAGAACTGCGACGGGAGCGCTCACCGGGAACTCTCCTTCTTTGCGAGGCTTTTGCGTATCTGCGAGATCTGTTCTCCCAGAAGTCCCAGGATGAAGCTCAAGCCGCCGAGCATGATCATCATGACCGCGACCGAAGTGATCGTGCGGGACTTGATATAGATGAAGACACCCCACGCCAGCCCGAGCAAAACAAATATAAGTCCGATCCGGAAGAAAACGGTCAGCGGACGCAGCAGGATCGCCAGATTCAGTATTTCCGCCAGCGTGACCAACGCGGTCCGCGTGCCAATCGTGCTTCTGTCCGCGAGCCGCGGCGAGACTTCAATCTCCGTCCGGGAGACCAGTTTCCTGTCGTTTATCATCAGCAGCAGGATTACGTCGCTGAAAGCCATCGTATCCGGACAGAGGTCCAAATAGGATACAGCCTCGCTCATCCGATAGCATTTCATGCCGGAATTGAGGTCGCGGACCGGCAGACTCAGCAGCGTGGAGGCGAACATGCGGATCACCCATTTCCCGAGGGACCGGTATCCGCCGGACTCATTGTTGACGCGTTCGCCGACAACCAGGTCCGCATCGGTCTCCAATATGCGCTTGAAACACTTTTCCACATCCTCCAGACGATGCTGGCCGTCCGCGTCAATCGTAATCGCATATTTCGTTTCCACGGCGTGAAGACCGCTTTTCGTCGCGGCGCCGTATCCTCGGTTGAGTTTATGGACGATAACGTCAAGATGCGGCGCGTTTTCCCTCATTTTCAGAAGCAGCGCGCGGGTGTCGTCGCGGGAACCGTCGTCGACCGCGATCACGCGCCAGTTGCGCTCCTTCGCAAACGCAAGAAGCGGGGGAAAGACGACGGGGATATTCTCCGCCTCGTTGTAACACGGCACCACAATGGAAAGAA
The DNA here is from genome assembly GCA_902783535.1 of uncultured Ruminococcus sp. GTDB lineage: Bacteria > Bacillota > Clostridia > Oscillospirales > CAG-382 > Coliplasma. The sequence goes on from CACZRJ010000198.1 coordinate 2,963, forward strand.
GACTGTTCATAAAACCATTCATTCCTTGTCGAGTTCGCGGAACAGTCTGACCGAACTGTCCGGCGGAAGCGGGATCTCCCGCACATCGCTTCTCTGATCCATAATCGCCGACAGGTCATCCTCGTCCTTCCGTACCAGACAGAAGTCAAAATCGCCAAATATGGAATAATCCACAGTTGTCTCGATCGGGACGGCACGTTTCATCCCGGTATAATACCACTCGACAGAAGCCATGCGAAACAGGACCCTGCCGTCGGGCTTCTCTCCTCGCATAAGTTCTCCGATCTGCAGCCCGATCCGACGGGTCCAGCGGGCATCCGCGGATATAATGTTCTCCACGCCGTTGTTCAACTGGAAAAACAGAATGACGGCGATACCGGCGATGCCGATGGAAAAGAGAGGACGCGGCAGAAGTCTGACCGCCCAGAGCCAGATCCACCAGCATGCCATGACGTTGAAGACCATGAACACCGGAATGTTCATCAGAAAATAACGGTAGGCATGCAAATGCGCCATCCCGAAAATCAGGATATTGAAAACGACGGCGAGAACCGGAACGATGAAAAATGGATGCCATTTGAAGAAAACCGGCACCTTGCG
>CACZRJ010000199.1 GCA_902783535.1 uncultured Ruminococcus sp.
ACGGGCGAAGTGACGCTTTGTTTGACCGGGAGTGAAATCAGTGAATCTGTATTCTGGTCATATATAGCCGCAGGCGCGTCTGTTTTGTATGCAAATCCGTCCTTTCGAAATTTAAAGGCAGCTCTGTCTTGTACCGATTCCGGGAGCGTAAGATCTGTCCGGATTCCGTCCGAAGAGAACTTAAACGCGCCCTTTTCGTCCTGAGCGTATAAAAAGCCGTCTTTTTCATAATATATCTGACAACTGTCGAGCGAATAAGTCTTTGAAGTTTTCGATGACAGGTCCCAGACATAGATGTACGTTTTGTCGTAACTCGAATCGGAAAAATACAGCCGGCTGCCCTCGCAGCCTTCAATCCGTCCCAGTATGCGTTCCAACGGAACGATAAACATTCGTCCGTCGCTGTAACGGAACGCCCTCAGCTGAACTTTGCTAAACCCTGTGTCGCGGGTCAGTATGAGCAGATACAGTCCCGTATCATACGTACCGAGTATTTGCCTTCCGCTGTAAAAACAGTCATCAGTGATATGGCTGCATCCATCGACAGGGCATGCATACAGAACGGTACCGTTGCGAATATCAAGGCGGCACGGAACGGACGAAGCACTCATAACAGGCGGGCAGTAGTATCCGGACCTGGCAGCCTCGTCCTCCAGAGGCTGGTCGAGCGGAAGAACATCCTCAAATGTATCCGGCGTTTCGGTCCCGCTGACGTCAGGATACGACGATTCGGAAGAAGTTTCACTTTCATCGGACGCGGCACCCGATGCATCATCCTCAGACGGAGCGTAAACCTGTCCGGACTCTTCCATGACAGCGTTTGAAGCAGAAACGGAAACAGAAGTCTTTCCGCAGGGAACCTCTTTGATGTCTCCTTTGCCTAAATTATACAGGTCCGCTTCCCCTGTATCGAGATTGATCCGGATGTGAGTCGCATCCAGACCGTTTTCTTCAACTTCCTCACCGTTCACGTATTGTGACCAGATTTCGGCAAAAATCCAGTTTTGATAGCCTTTTAGGACGAAAAAGCAATAGTCGCTGATGATATCGTATCTCTTTCCGTGGCCTTCTTTGTCAACGACAAAAACTTTGGTCTGATAGAATCCCCGCGGATCTCCGCCGGTGCGATAGTATTCTCCCCGTCCGAAAAAACCGCCATCAGAAGCCTGGAGATAAAGATTCGATCCCGTTAAGCAACTGCATACAAATTTTTCCTGGCCGTCTCTTTTCGGGAGAATAGCAAATCGGTTCTTATCGCGAATAAATACGGCCGGAGGACTGGAATATTTCAAAAGCAGTCTTCCGTTTGCGTCGTCAAAAGAATCCGTGCCGAAGCGGGAACGGTAGATTTCAGGCGCTTTCAAAAGCCGGGAATCAGAGAAGGAATCTTTTGCAACAGCAAAAAGCCCCTCCTTATTCTTAAATCCGAGTTCTCCGTCCCGATACCAGTAAAGCCTGTCCTCGGCGGAACACTGTCCGAAGGAATGGATTTTTCCGTCTTCCGTATCGTAGTACAGAACTTCGCGGAAAGGCTTTTCAACCCATTGCCCGTCGATTTTCTCCAGGATCGGATTTCTGAAAAAAAGCTTTCCGTCTCCAAAAACAGGATCCAGATTATCAATGTTTGAGAATTCAAAAACCGATTCCGTCCGGTTAGTCACCGAATCGAAGCAATAAAGGGAGAACTGCTGCGCCAATCCGGCCACATAGAAGAAATATCTTCCTCCGTCGACCTGATAAAAGCAAGCTTTATGTCGAAGCGGGCAATTTACGCTGTCGTTTCCGTGGTCACATAGCGGATCCGGGCATGGAACGACGATGTCGCCTGAAACGAGATTAATTTTATAAGGGATCGTGGAAGTATAAAACGAATCGCAGTAAAACGAGTCCAGTATCCGCTGATTGGTGTCTTCGTATTCTGTTTGTCCGGACTCGTCTGCAGACGAGTCACCGGGTAATCCGGCTGTGTGGCATGACGCCAGCGTCAAAGCAAGGAAGGCACACACGGCCAGCGCAATGCCGATCATCCGATTCCTAATCATAAACAGCCCCCATCATTTGAGAAGAAAAGCAAACGGTAAAATCGCCATCTTCTTCAAAACAGACGGCGTAACATACTGTTTGGATTCCATCCAGCACGGATTCCGAGGGATCATCGACAGCAAATGCTTTTTCCCCGGAACCATCAATCATGAAGCTGCCGGAATCGTGCCTGCAGCCGGTTTCGTAAGCGAAACGCGTTGTCCCATCGGGATCGGACACAATGTGAGAATAATAGGCAAACCTGTCAAACTGCCAAAGGGCCGGACGATTGTTATGGCCTTCTCCTGCTTTGACTGTCGCAGCGTACCTCATTTCATATTCGCTCATATGACATTCAAACGACAAATTTGATTTTTGAATGTCGCCCGAAGTGCCGCAAATGACATCATAACTTTTCATCACATTCCCGGAATCCGCAGAGCCGGTCGGCATGCAAATTGTGATCACAAGCACCGTCAGACAGATAACGAGGAGGAAACGCCGAAAACAGCAATGGTTTTTTTCTTTCATAATACTACGACCTGATCGTGATTTTATTTTTATTTCCTATATACTCGAATATTTCACGAAGTCATGCGGAAATAGGATCATTGGTGACACGCCTTCTGTATTTGACCACAAGAATCAAATGATAATGAAGCGCAAATACCGAATGGCTGTTGCTGAACAGTTTCATTGAATTTATAATACCTCCACATCCTACATACCGGTTATAAACCCGCTACAACATATTGTCAATACCATTCAAGAATTCATTCACCAAGAATAGCGCATACTTTCCGCAATTCATTTCACCTCCTGCAGAGGCGGGAGAATTCTCGCTGTGTGCCTGTTAAAATTCATCATAAAGTGTCGCACTTGTCAACAAAGTCCGTACAGCTTGCAAGAGTTTTTTAATCATCCTCCCCTGTCTGTCCGGCGGGAAGTCGCTTGAATGAAACGGCTTACAGCCGATATGCTGGTGCTCCGGTTTCAGAAAACAATGTCCTGAAACCGGAGCACCTTCAGCTATGACTTCTGTGAATTGA
>CACZRJ010000200.1 GCA_902783535.1 uncultured Ruminococcus sp.
AAAAAAGCATCCGCGTGAATTGCGGGTGCTTTTGCTTTGTCATTTTCTGTTTTTCTTGAAGAACGCGGTGTGCTTCGCGTAGTTCTTGTCCTCGCACGCGGCGTCGAACGCCTGAAGCGCCTCCTTCTGTTTTTTGGAAAGGCTCTTCGGGATCTCCACGTCGACCGTGACGAGCATGTCTCCGTATCCCTTTCCGTTCAGCTGCTTGGCGCCTTTTCCGCGAATGGTGAATACCGCGCCGTTCTGCGTCCCTTCCGGGATCGTCAGTTCGGTTTCTCCGTCGATCGTCGGGATCTTCAGCTTGGTTCCGAGCGCGGCCTCGGACATCCGGACGGGGATCCTGCAAAGAACGTTGAACCCGTCTCTCCGGAACAGTTCGTGCGGACGGACCGAGACCTCGACGAACAGGTCGCCGGCGTCTCCGCCGTTGATCCCGCTGTTGCCCATGCCTCTGACGGAAACTCTCTGCCCGTCGGCGATGCCTCCGGGGATGTTTACCTCGATGACTTTCGTCTTTCTCAGAAGTCCGGAGCCTCTGCAGTCGCGACACGGATTCTTGATGACCTTGCCTTTGCCCTTGCACGCGTCGCAAACCTGCGTGGACTGCATGTATCCGAAGGGGGTGCGGGTCTGCACGGTCACCTGCCCCTTGCCGCCGCACTTGGTGCAGTTCTCGCTCCCGGTGCCTCCCACGCCGTTGCAGGTCGAGCATTTCTCGACGCGGGAATAGGAGATCTCCTTCTTGCAGCCGAACGCGGCTTCCTGGAACGTCAGCGTCACGCGGGCGCCGCAGTCGTCTCCCCGGCGCGGCATGTTCGCACTGCGCCTTCCTCCGCCTCCGAAAATGCCTCCGAACAGGTCGCCGAACAGGTCGCCGACGTCAAATCCGCCGGACTGGAATCCGCCGAATCCGCCGAACCCTCCGTCTCCGCCGGCCTGCCCGTCGACGCCGGCCCAGCCGAACTGGTCATAGCGGGCGCGCTTCTCGGAATCCGAAAGAACGGAATACGCTTCGTTGACCTCCTTGAACCGCTGCTCCGCCGCCTTGTCGCCCGGGTTGGCGTCCGGATGATACTTCTTCGCGAGCGTGTAGAACGCTTTTTTTATTTCACTGTCGGAAGCCCCTTTGGACACGCCGAGGACCTCGTAACAGTCTCTTTTCTGTTCTGCCATGGAATCACCTCACAAGCGCAAAGGCTGAACCGTCGGCCCAACCTTGCGCAAGTATACGATTATGCGGCGAAACCGCTTATGTCTTGTCCGTGAAGTCCGCGTCGTAGACCGTTCCGTCGTCTCCGCCGTTCTGGCCGCCGTTCGGGTTGCCGTTCGGGTTGCCGTTCGGATCGCCGCCCTGCGCGCCGCCGGACTGCTGGTAGAGTTTGGTGGACATCGCGTAGACGGCCTTCTGGAGCGCGTCCATGTCCTCCTTGATCTGCTCGGTCGTTCCGCTCTTTAGCGTCTCTTCCAGTTTGGAGATCGCCTGCTCGACCGGCGCCTTGTCTTCCGCGCTCAGTTTGTCGCCCGCTTCCTCCATCGTCTTCTTGCACTGGAAGACGGTGCTTTCCGCCTGGTTGCGCACTTCGACGGTCTCTTTCTGCTTCCGGTCTTCCTCCGCGTGCATCTCCGCGTCCTTGACGGCCTTTTCGATGTCCTCCTTGGACATGTTCGTCGAGGATTGGATGGTGATGTGCTGTTCCTTGCCGGTGCCCTTGTCCTTCGCGGTCACGTTGACGATGCCGTTGGCGTCGATGTCGAACTTGACCTCGATCTGCGGCACGCCGCGGGGAGCGGGAGAGATGCCGTCCAGAACGAATCTGCCGAGCGTGGTGTTGTTCGCGGCCATTTCGCGTTCGCCCTGGAGCACGTGGATCTCAACGGACGTCTGGCCGTCGGCCGCCGTCGTGTAGGTCTGGCTCTTGGAGACCGGGATGGTCGTGTTGCGGTCGATGATCTTGTTGAACACGCCGCCGAGCGTTTCGATACCGAGGGACAGAGGCGTGACGTCGAGCAGAAGAATGTCCTTGACGTCTCCGCCGAGAACGCCGCCCTGGATCGCTGCGCCGACCGCGACGCATTCGTCCGGGTTGATTCCCTTGAACGGTTCTTTTCCGGTGTATTCCTTGACCGCGTCGAACACGGCGGGAATCCTCGTGGAACCGCCGACGAGCAGGACCTTGCTGATCTGCGCGGCGGTCAGGCCGGCGTCTGCAAGCGCTTTCTTCATCGGCTCGATCGTCCGCTTGACGAGATCGCCGGTCAGTTCATTGAATTTCGCGCGGCTCAGGGTCGCGGAGAAATGTTTCGGGCCGCTTGCGTCCGCGGTCAGATACGGAAGGTTGATCTCCGTGCTCATGACGCTGGACAGTTCGATCTTCGCCTTTTCCGCGGCTTCCTTCACACGCTGCATGGCCATGTTGTCGCCGCGCAGGTCGATGCCGCTTTCCGCTTTGAACGTGTCGACGATCCAGTCCATGACGCGCTGATCGAAGTCGTCGCCGCCGAGGTGCGTGTCGCCGTTCGTCGCCAGCACTTCGAAAACGCCGTCGGAGATCTCAAGAATAGAAACGTCGAACGTTCCGCCGCCGAGGTCGTAGATCAGGATCTTCTGATCGAGTCCTTCCTTGTCAAGTCCGTAAGCGAGCGCGGCTGCCGTCGGCTCGTTGATGATCCGCTTCACGTCCAGACCGGCGATCTTGCCCGCGTCTTTGGTCGCCTGACGCTGCGCGTCGGAGAAGTAGGCCGGGACGGTGATCACGGCGTCCGTGACTTTCGTTCCGAGATAGCTCTCGGCGTCCGCCTTCAGCTTCTGAAGGATCATTGCGCTGATTTCCTGGGGCGTGTAGCCCTTGCCGTCGATGTCGATTTTTTTCGCGGTGCCCATCGAACGCTTGATGGAGCTGATCGTACGGTCCGGATTGGTGATCGCCTGGCGTTTCGCCACCTGGCCGACCATCCGTTCTCCGCTCTTGGCGAATGCGACGACGGAAGGCGTGGTACGGTTTCCTTCGGCGTTCGCGATGACGACCGGTTCGCCGCCTTCGTAAACGGCGACGCAGCTGTTGGTAGTTCCAAGGTCAATACCGATGATTTTAGACATAATATATACCTTCTTTCTTTAAACTCGATTTGTGTGTGGATTTATTTCTTCCGGATGTCAGTTTGCGACTTTGACCATCGCGGGCCGCAGGACGCGGTCGCCGAGCATGTACCCGCGCTGGAAGGTCTGCACGATCGTGTTTTCGCCGGCATCCGGATTGTCTTCATGCATGACTGCGTTGTGGAAGACCGGATCGAACGTTGCGCCGTCCGTCTCCATCGCGCGGATGTTCAGCTTCGACAGGATGTCCTCCGCCTGCTTCACAAGCGCCTGGATCCCTGCGTCGTCCGGCGTATACTGCTGCGCCTGGTAGAGGACGTCGAGCAGCGGCAGGAACGCCTTCAGAGCGTCGCCGTAGGCGGAGACGTAGCAGTCTCCTTTTTCCTTGTCCGTTCTTTTCCTGTAATTATCGTACTCCGCAGCCAGTCTCAGATACTGGTCGTTCTTTTCCGCAAGACGTTCTTTCAGGGAATCGACTTCCTTCTGAAGCTGATGCGAAAGTTTCTTTTCCTTACGGCTCCCGCGGTTTTCCTTTCCGTCCGCTTCTTCCGTTTCGGCGTTCTTTTCCGCTTCCGCCTCCGCCGCAGAAGTCTTTCCCGTGGAGATCTCTTCCCCGTTCTCCGCGGTTTCTTCCTTTATTTCCTCATTATTCACTGTCTTTTCCGTTTCCATCAGGTGATGCTCCTTTCAATTGGTCTTTCCCTTCCGCCGGGCCGATCTGTCCGACAAGCCCCTTCGCGAAATAATCCAGGGACGCGACCACTTTCTTGTAGTCCATTCTCTGCGGGCCGATGACGCCGATGGCGCCGACCACTTTTCCGCCGACCGTGATCGGGTGGAAAACGAATCCCGTGTCCGGAGGCGCCAGCTCGTCGTCCTCGTTGCCGATGACGACGCTCGTCTGTCCGGGCACCGCTTTCTGCATCAGCTCGGCGAACCGCTGCCGCTGTTCGAAGAGCGACAGGACGCTTTGGAACTTCGCCACGTTCATGAATTCGGGATACGACAGAAGTTTCGTGACGCCGTCGATGTGGACCTTTTCCTGATCGTAAGAGCCGAGCATCTCGTGAACGACGCGCAGCACGGTCGTCGCGAAGTTCCGGCTGTCCTTCATCTTTTCTTCAAAGTCCAGAATGACGGACAGATTGATCTGATCGGCCGAAAGACCCGTCAGCGTCGCGTTCAGCGCTTCCTTCGCGCGTTCCAGCGTCTCGCGCGTGATCGGATCCATCAGTTTCACGTGACGATTGCGGATGAGGCCGTCCTTGCAGATCATGATCAGGAGGAAGCTGTAGTCGTCGACGAAGACCGTCTCGAAACGGTCAACGATGTTGCTGTTTCCACCGAGGAAGGAAAACGTCGCGTAGTTCGTGATCTGTCCGATGGCCTTCGCGGCCTCGTCCATCAGCTTGCCGACCTCGTTCAGCTTGCCGCTCATGACCTCGTCGAGGACTTCGAGCTCTTCCATGCCGAGGAAATACTTTTCCATCAGCGAGTCGACGTACGTCCTGTATCCCTGCGGGGTCGGGACCCTGCCCGCCGACGTGTGCGGCTGCTCCAGGTATCCCATGGACTCGAGATCGTTCATCTCGCTCCGGATCGTGGCGCTGGACAGGCTGAACTGCTCGTTCTCGGCCAGCGACTTGGACCCGACCGGGTCTCCGGTGCGGATGTATGAATCGATGACGGACTTCAGGATCGCCTTTTTCCGTTCCGACAGTTCCATATCCTTCCTCCTCGTTTAGCACTCTACACATCCAAGTGCCAATCTTGTCTTCATTATATCCCTTTTTAAGCACTTGTCAATAGGACGTGCAAAAAAATATGTGAACTTTTCGTGACAAAAGTGGGACCAAACTTGGAAAACCGGTAGCAGGCCGCATGATCGAATGCCAGCATTTGCCATTGTTCTTGACAAAACTTTCCGCGAATGCTATCATACGGAAGAATTCATCCGATTCTCTTGGCCAGGCCTCTGCCGGAAAGGAACTTTCGAATGCGCACGCATAAGTTTGCAAAACATCTCGCTTTTGTCCTCATATTTATTATATTGCTCGCCTCCGCGTCCGCGTGCAGAACTTCCACTGAGCCCTCCTCGGCGCCCGAAGGCTGCCTGGAGGCGAAAAACGACGCGGTCGATTTCGCGTTTTACTACAAAGACACATGGACGCTGGACAGGTCCGACGGAATGCTTGCCGTGAAGTACAACGTCGGAAACAGCCTGACGAAGCAGTACGCGACCGTATCCGCCCAGGCGTTCAGTCTTGCGGATTCGTCCCAGGGCGCCAACGATTACTGGGAACAGAATAAAAAAGACCTCCAGAGCGCCTACGGAAACCTCATCACTTTCCAGGTCGAGAAGCTGGAGACCAAGCTCGGCGGAGTCGTCGCAAACCGGAACCGCTACACGATCGTCATGAGCGAAGTCCCGTTCCTCTTCGAACAGGTCCTCTGCGTCCGGTACGGAAACGTGTACATCGTGACCCTGTGCGTTCCCGAATCAAAATACCAGTCTGTCGTCGAAGGATTCGACACGGTCGTTTCCTCGTTCCGCTTCCTTGACTGAAAAACGCCGTCAACTAAAGCAGGCCGCGCCGGCCTGCTTTTCGTTTGCTCTATTTTTTCTCGATCAGGAAAAAGAAAGGCGATGTCGGAGAGTTGACGATCTCGAACCTGGAGCAGCAGATCTTTCGCCTGTCCAGCGATGACAGATACGAGGTGACCGCCTCACCTTCCCTGCGTCCCTCGTCGTGCCCGGGATACACGGCCAGCAGCACCGCGCCCCCGTCGGCAAGAAGCGATATGCCGCTTCGAAGCGCCTCCAGCGTGGATTCCAGACGCGTCGTCACCGATTTGTCTCCTCCGGGAAGCCATCCGAGATTGAACATTCCGGCGCAAAAGGGTTCTTTGACATATTTTGCGACATTGGCGTGGGAGTCCAGAATCAGTTCGACGTTCCCCAACGCTCCGTTCTCATCCAGCAGCTTTCTTGTGTTTTTGAACGCCTGTTCCTGTATGTCGAACGCGTAAACCTTTCCGGAAGGACCGACCGCCCGCGCCAGCCACAGCGTGTCGTGACCGTTGCCCATCGTGAAATCCACCGCGATCCCGCCGGAGATCACATGAGGTTCCAGGAGCCTTTTTTCCGTTTCCAGCAGATCGATCATTATTCCGCTCTCCCTTCTCTGATCGCTTTTTTCATTGAAACAAGTACGACGATCTGAATCGGAACGGCCAGGAGCAGCGCGGCGAAGTCGGAGACCGGCTGCGCCCAGATCAATCCGTCCAGTCCTGCAACGGCGGACAGAATCCAGATTGCGGGAATGAGCGCGAGCCCCTGTCTTGACATTGCCAGAAGAGACGCGCGGATGACTTTGCCGATGTTCTGCATCATCATGTTGGACAAAACGACGAAGCTCATCACGGGGAAAGTGATCAGCTGCGCCCGGAAAATTCTCGTTCCGATCGACAAAACGGCGTCGCTGCCCCCGAACAGACCGATGATCTGTTCGGCCAGAACATATGCGAATCCGGACAGGACAAGGAGAAATCCGAATCCGGACAAGACGCAGAACCAGAACGCTTCCCGCACGCGGGAATACTTCCTTGCGCCCCAGTTAAAGCCGCAGACCGGCTGAAATCCCTGACCGAACCCGATGAGCGCGCTGTTCGCGAACATCATGATCTTCTGCACCACAGTAAAAGCCGCAACGGCGGCGTCGCCATAAACTCCGGCGGCGTGATTCAGAAAAACAGTGGACAATGCGGCGATCCCCTGGCGGCAGAGAGACGGGAATCCGCCGACGCATATCTGCTTGAGGAAATGAAGCGTCGGCTTGAAGTTGCGAAGCCGGATGGTCAGATTGTCGCTTTTCTGAACTCCTATGAAAAGAAGTATGAAACTGACAGCCTGGCTTATAATCGTCGCCAGCGCCGCACCGGAAATTCCCATGTCGAAAACGAAAATGAACAGCGGATCCAGCCCGATGTTAAGCACCGCACCCGAAACGATGCCGATCATCGCGAACAGTGCATTTCCCTGGAACCGGAGCTGATTGTTCAAAACGAGCTGTGCGGTCATATACGGGGCACCCAAAAGGATAAATCTCATGTATTGTTCAGCATATGGAAGGATGCTGGGCGTAGAGCCGAGAAGATTCGCGAGCGGCTCAAGAAAGACAAGACCCGCTCCCATGATGACAGTCCCGGCAATCAGCGCCGAGAAAAAGCCGACCGATGCCATTTTTTCGGCCGATTCAATATTCTTTTTCCCCAACTCGCGGGAAATATAATTTCCGGAGCCGTGACCAAAAAAGAACCCCACGGCCTGAATGATCGCCATCAAGGAAAAGACCACACCAACCGCGCTCGTAATGGAGTCGTTGCTCAGCTTGCCGACAAAAAAAGTGTCGGCCGCGTTGTAGAACGTCGTCACCATCATGGATGCGATGGTCGGAACGGACAGTTTCAGTATCAACGGCTTCACGGGAGCTGTGGTCATCTTAATGTACTTTTTTTCCTGGGAATCCATAAGTCCTCCGGAAGAAATGATCCTATGCGCATTCTATCCGTTTACACTGCTTTTTTCAACTCTTTTTTTCCCGGATCAGACTCTTTTTGAAAAAAAGCAAAGATAATGCTTGCTTTTCGGAAATTTATGGATATAATTTACATTGCTGTCGCCGACAAGAAACGAGACAATTTGCATGGGCAAAAGCCGGATTGATTCTTCAGCCGGCGTCCCGTGCGCTTTTTGCGGACAGTCCCGTGATGACCGTTTCCGATGAGTTTGAGTGCGGCTCGGGTTCGTTCCTCGGTACAGCGTGAAAACTCCGGTTTTCTCGCAAATGCTCCGTTTCCCTGCGGTTTTCGCGACTTTGGCTTGCAGGAAACGAACTGATCATCTATCAGTTTTCTATCAAAGTTTTCGTCATAATTACATACGGAGAGGTATCGAAGAGGTCATAACGGGGCTGACTCGAAATCAGTTTGCGTGAAAGCGCACATGGGTTCGAATCCCATCCTCT
>CACZRJ010000201.1 GCA_902783535.1 uncultured Ruminococcus sp.
GGCGTTCAAGATCACCCGCATGGGCCAGCTCGTCGCGCGCGAAGTGTCAAAACGGCTGAACGTGCCCTTCGGCATCGTCGATCTGTCGCTCGCGCCCACGCCCGCCGTCGGGGACTCCGTCGCGCGCATCCTGGAAGGGATGGGGCTCGAGACCTGCGGCGCGTGCGGGACGACCGCGGCGCTGGCGCTGCTCAACGACGCCGTGAAAAAGGGCGGCGTGATGGCTTCGTCCCAGGTGGGCGGACTGTCCGGCGCGTTCATTCCCGTATCGGAAGACGCGGGCATGATCGAAGCGGCGGCGTCCGGCGCTCTGACGATCGAAAAGCTGGAAGCGATGACGGCCGTCTGCTCCGTCGGGCTGGACATGATCGCCATTCCGGGCGACACGCCGGAAGACGTGATCAGCGCTCTGATCGCGGACGAGATCTCCATCGGCGTCGCGAATACGAAGACGACGGCGGTCCGCGTCATTCCCGCGTACGGAAAGAAAGCCGGCGACACCGTCACTTTCGGCGGACTGCTCGGGCAGGCGCCTGTAATGAGGATCAGCACATTGTCTCCAGCGAGATTCGTCTCCAGGGGCGGCCGGATCCCCGCACCCGTGCATTCGCTCAAGAACTGAAAGTCTTGTTTCTTTCCGAACGACCCGGAAGAAAAAAGAAACGGATTTCTTGCCCGAAATCATTGACCTTTTCAAACGATTTTGGTATATTGGGAACGGAAAGATTTCTTTGGAGGAAAGATTTCCGTTTCCTTTTGTTCTCTGCCCCGCGGAAAAACGGGAAGAAAAAACCGGAAACGGAAAACGGGAAGGCAGCGGCATGAGCTTTACAGGTTTTGTCGAGGAAATGCGCGACCTTGCGCGCCCGAGTTTCTATTCTCTTCATCCATATCTGGTCCGCGACGGGAAGAAGCATCCGTTCGCCCTGATCGCGCCCGGCGGGGGATACCTCGTCATCGCGGCGTTCAAGGAAGGACGCCCGGTCGCGGAGGAACTGAACAAGCTGGGATACCACGCGTTCGTTCTGTACTACAGCATCCGGGACAGGGCGGCTTATCCCGGACCGCAGACGGACCTGGAGCACGCGCTGCGCGAGATCTTCGCGCACGCAAATGATCTCATGGTCGATACGGAAGGATATTCGCTCTGGGGCTTTTCCGCCGGCGGACATCTCGTGTCGAGTTTCTGCACGGAGGATCACGGACTGCCGCTCCCCGCGGCTCTGGCTCTTGCCTATCCCGTCGTCACGATGGACGCGCCCGCGCACAAGGGGAGTAAAAAGCGTCTGCTCGGACGGCATCCGGAAGAAAACATGATCCGGCTGACGTCGGTCGAAAAGAACGTGACGGAATCATTTCCCGCCACCTATATCTGGAACGGGACGGCCGACAAAGTCGTCGATCCGGAGAACGCGCGGATGCTGGAAAAAGCCCTGAAGGGCTTGAACGTTCCCTGCCGCGCGGACGTTTTCCCGAACGTCGGACACGGCGTCGGACTGGCGCACGGCACGGAAGCGGAGCCGTGGTTCAGAAACGCCGTCGCCTTTTGGGAGGAACATCGGAATCACTGAGCCGGGATCCGGGGAAGAATTTCCCGGACGCGGCTCTTTTCCTATTGACTTTTCGACCCTTCTGCTGTATATTCAAGGCGTTTGCGGAACGGCCGGGGATCCGGTCACCGCAGAAAGGACATTCGGACATGCCGAACGAAAAAAAGAAGGTCTACGAATACGCGGCCTTCCAGTATCTTGTCATCATTCTTCTCGCGGTCCTGATGGCGTTCAACTACAAGCTGTTCATCGTTCCGAACCGGTTCGCGCCAGCCGGATTCAACGGTCTTGCGACCATGATCCAGTACAAGCTGAACTTCTCCATCGGCTACATGACGCTGCTGATCAACGTCCCGCTCTGTATTTTCGCTTTCTTCACCACCAACCGCAGATTCGCCGTCCGCACCTTCCTGTACGTCGTCGTATACGCGGGCGCCTACCTTTTCCTGCAGCAGATCGACATGCGCGGATTCATCTACGACGCGAAGGGGACGGACACCATCTTCCCGTGCCTGCTCGCGGGTCTGATCTCCGGCGGGATCTACGGCATCATCTTCCAGCTGAACGGGTCGTCGGGAGGCACCGACATCATCGCGAAGTTCTCGACGGTGAAGAATCCGAGATTGAACTTCTTCTGGGTGACCTTCGCGCTGAACGCGGTCGTCGCCGTCACGTCCTATTTCATCTACGCGGAAGAGATCGACGGCGTCGTCTATTACGACCTCAAGCCGGTCTGCCTCTGCCTCGTCTACTGTTTCATCTCCAGTTTCGTCGGCAGCCGGATGATGCGCGGTACGCACAACGCGTTCAACGTCGTCATCATCACGACGCACACCGACGAGATCGAGCAGGAGATCTTCTCCAGTCTGCACCACGGCGCGACGCATTTCGAGGCGATCGGCTCCTACAGCCACACCGAAAAGGACGTCATCCTTTGCGTCATCAACCGCAGCCAGCTGGTCGATCTGAAAAACATCCTGAAGAAATATGCGGACACGTTCGCCTACGTCGAGCCCGTCAGCGAAACGGTGGGCAACTTCCTGCGCATCCGTCCGGCGCGGCATGGCGACAAGACACCAAAGATAGCCGGGAAACAGGAAAAATCATAGGATGGGCGGGACGCCGGCAGTTCTCCGGTTCCTTCCGCCTTTCGAAAAGCGATGTCCCTGCTGTATAATGCTTTTGGAAAAAATGTCGCAAAGGAGTTCCGTATGCGCTTGAAGACTTTCCTCGCTTTTTTCCTGACGGCGGCTTTCTGCGTCTCTTCGACGGCTGTTCTCGCGGCGGAGGAAAAGCCGGAAACAAAGTTTTTTCATGTAGACAGCATCAACGGCACCCGCTGGGCGGACACGGTCGTGGTCTACCGCGGGATCCCGACCAACGGACAGAACCAGTGGGGACAGAACCTTGTCGTGAACGCCGAGGGCGTGGTCACGAGAAAGATTCCGGGCGGCGATATGGCCGGCAGAGATCTTGCGGTTCCGGAAGGTGGGCTGATCCTGACCGGGACCGGCGACATCGGAAAAGAGATCTACAACGCGGCGCAGGTCGGTTGGCATGTCGCATTCGACGAATATACCATGACCGCGTTCATTTCGAAAGGCGAGCCGAACCCGTTCTTCGAGCATGCGGTCAAGGCGACCGGCACGAACGGAACCCGCTGGGCAAAGACCCTAGTCATCTACGACCGCGGGGAAACGACCGGTACGAATGCTTACGGCTACGAAGTCAGTGTGAACGACAGGGGATACGTGACCGTCTCCGGCGGAAACGACAGCGCGATCCCGAAAGGCGGATACGTGATCTCGGCGATCGAGCCGGAAAACAAGGTGGAACTCGCCACCTTTTTCCCGGTCGGAACGCGCGTGGTGCGGGACGGGCTGAACATCCGCGCGGTCTATGACGCGGGATGTCTGAGGGAGACGGTCAACGGAGAGATCGAACGGCTGTCGGAAGAGATCCTGAAAGCGGAAAAAGAACTCCGGCTGGCGGACATCGAAGAAGTCAGAACCGAAATCGGGAAACTGGACGTCGGAAACGTGAATACGCTTTCCGGACGCAACGAACTGATCAGGCAGGTCGGGAAACTGCGCGAGCGATTGATCGAACACCGTTCGGTCGAAGTGCGCGCGGTCTGGTACCGGCCGACGGAACGTACGGCCGAAGAAATTGCGGCAACGGTGGACCGCATGGCGAAGAGCGGGATCAACGAACTGATCCTGGACGGCGCCAGCGGAAGCGGCGCGCTCGTCACACTGCCGGAAGGGTCGCCGTTTCACAGAGATCCGACCGCGCTGAAGTTCGATCTGGTCAAAGAGTACATCAAACGCTGCCATGAGAAAGGGATCCGTCTGACGATGATCATGGCCGTTATGAGCAATCATCTGGTGGACGGGCACGAAGACTGGTACTCGCTCAATCAGAACGGGGA
>CACZRJ010000202.1 GCA_902783535.1 uncultured Ruminococcus sp.
CACGACTATCTCCGCGACGAGTCCGAATTCCAGGACAACCAGTTCGACGAGAACTACATCGGGCTTTACGGATGCGTTCAGGGCGAATATCTCGACGGACTGGACTGGGTCCCGCCGGAAAACTACGACCCGACGCAGAGGGACTGGTATCTCAGCGCCGTCGCCGCGAAGGGCGAACCCGTCATCATCTCGCCCTACGTGGACGCACAGACCGGAGACGTCATCATCTCGATCAGCCGGATGCTCTCCAACGGGACCGACGTCGTTTCCCTCGACGTCATGATGAACCAGATCGAGGATATCGTTTCCGAATTGCAGATCAAGGGCAAGGGCTACGGATTCGTCGTCAGCCGCGACGGTCAGCTGATCGCCCACCGGGACGAAAAGAAAAAAGGAACGCTCCTGACCGACGACGAGGACCAGCTGGAACTGATGGACAGGATCCTGGAAGTCCAGAACGGCAACTTCGAGATCCGCATCGGCAGCGAAGACAGCACGGCGTTCGTCCGTCGTCTGGCCTCCCAGTGGTACGCCGTCATCGTCATCAACCAGAGAGAACTGTTCTCCGAAGTCACGCAGCAGCTGATCATCAACCTGCTGATCTGCTCCGTCCTGTTCCTGCTGATCGCGCTGTTCTTCTTCCTCGGCCGGCGCAACGAGCGAAACTACAACCGCCGCATCGAGGAAATGCGCGTCGAAGAGCAGCGGCAGGCGTTCGAGTCCAGAGCGCTGAAACTGGAAAAGGAGGCGGCCGATCAGGCGAACAAGGCGAAGAGCGACTTCCTCGCCGAAATGTCCCACGAGATCCGGACGCCGATCAACGTCATCCTCGGCATGAACGAGATGATCCTCCGCGAAGTGCAGAGCTCGCAGAACGAGAGCGCTGACGGTTCCGCAGCCATCGGCACGTACGCCGAGAACATCAAGAGCGCCGGCACGGGACTGCTGTCGATCATCAACGACATCCTGGACTTCTCAAAGATCGAAGCCGGAAAGATGGACATCGTCCCGGCAGAATACCGGCTCAGTTCCCTGCTCAACGACCTGAGCAACATGTTCTTCTTCAAAGCGAAGGAGAAAGGCCTCGACTTCAGTCTCGAAGTGGACGAGTCGCTCCCCGACGCTGTCAGAGGCGACGAGAACCGCGTGCGCCAGATCGCCACGAACCTTCTGAACAACGCGGTCAAATATACCGAACGCGGCTCGGTCGGGCTGAAGGTGTCCGGAGAAAAACAGATGTCCGGAGAAAATCAGACCGTCCTTCTGAAAATGAGCGTCCGCGACACCGGCATCGGCATCCGCAAGGAGGACGCCGGCAAACTGTTCGAAAAATTCCAGCGGCTGGACCTCGAGCGGAACGGGACGGTCGAAGGCACCGGACTCGGGCTCGCGATCACGCACAGGCTGCTGAACATGATGAACGGCACCATTTCGCTGGAGAGCGAATACGGCAAGGGTTCCGTCTTCTCGGTCGCCATTCCGCAGGAGATCGTCTCGCCCGAGCCGATCGGCGACTTCCAGGCGCGTTTCCGCGAGCATCTGCAGGAGGCCGGCCCGCACAATGTGCTGTTCAAGGCCCCGGACGCGCGTCTCCTGATCGTGGACGACACGCGCATGAATCTGTCGGTCGCCGTCAGTCTGCTCAAGCGGACGGAGATTTTGATCGATACCGCAAACAGCGGAGAAGAGGCCGTGTCTCTCGCGAAAGACCGCCATTACGACCTGATCCTGATGGACCAGCGCATGCCGAAGATGGACGGCACGGAAGCTCTGAAGCTGATCCGGGCACAAACAGACGGCGCGAACGCCGGAACGCCGGTCATCTGCCTGACCGCCGACGCGGTCATCGGCGCGCGGGAAAAATATCTCGCGGACGGGTTCAACGACTACCTGACCAAGCCGATCGACAGCGCCAAACTGGAGGAGATGCTGGTCCGGTACCTGCCTTCCGAAAAGGTGCAGACGGTTCAGACGGAACAGAAGAATACGGAAAAAGAGCAGCCCCGGACGGGAATCGGAATGTTCGAGCCGCTCCGCAAGGCGGGGATCGACCCGGAGACTGGGCTGATCTACGCGCAGAAGGACGAACAACTTTACGTTTCCATGCTGACGGAATACGCGCAGGAAATGCCGTCGAAGATCTCCGGATTGGAAAAGTATTTCGACGAAAAGAACTGGAAAGAATACGGCGTCCTCATCCACTCGGTCAAGAGCTCCTCCAAGATGATCGGCGCGACAGATCTTTCGAAGATCGCCGCCGAGCTGGAGTCGGCCGCGGACAAAGGCGACGAATACAGGATCTCCGAAAAACATCCCTCCGCGATCGCGCGGTGCGAAGCCGTTTCCGGGGAGATCCGCTCCCTCTTCGGCGGAGACGCGGTCCCGTCCGACCAGGACGGGGACATCCTCGAATTCTTCCCCGAGGAAGGGAACGAATAACGGAAAGAATATACAAAATATTGCGCCGTTCCGGCATCATCGTCCGGGACGGCGCAAATTCTTTCTTCAATGATTCCATTCACCCGTTCTGTTTCGGGAATGCGTTCAGTTTTTCCAGCAATTCCTCAGGCACCGGGACCGGTCCGCGGATCAGCTTCACGCCGTTTTCACGCAGGAAAGCGTACGGGAAGGCATCGCGCGGATAGACCTGCAGAAGG
>CACZRJ010000203.1 GCA_902783535.1 uncultured Ruminococcus sp.
GCGACGACGGCGCCGATCAGGATCAGCTGGTTCTTGATGGTCAGTTTGAATCCTTTTCTGCTTTTTCTCTGCTGGTCCAGCTGGTTCTTTTCGGAAAAGACGGACAGCAGCTCCTGTTTTTCCTCTTCCGTCATCTCCCCGTCTTCGGGCAGATTCGGATCCCGGATGTCTTTGTTGTCTTCCATACGTTTCTCCGTGCGATTTTTCGTTCCGCCGGCTTACAGATGCCGTCTGCGGAAGAACACCACGATGCCGGCGATCAGGATCAGACCCGGCAGCACGGCGCATATGATGACCGCGAGCGTGGTCGCCGTCCCGGTTTCGACGTCCAGTGCGACGTCGTTGATGGTCTTGTAAGGAATGTCGAGCGAATAGCGCTCCACCGCCATCGTGCGGAGGGCGGAGAGCATCAGCTGCTTGTTCCCGTAGGACGGGCTGTCGATGCATCCCGTCGTGGCGAACGACGTCGAGCCGATCAGCATCACGTACTGGTATTTCAGCACCTGGTTCGTGCTGTTCTTGTCGTTCAGATTCACATAGTCCGCGTTCGCGGAGAGCAGGATCAGCGGGACCTGTCCCGTTTCGGACGTGCCGGCGGACACGAACGTCGTCACGGCGTCCGAAGAGGAGGAGACGACCGGTTCGACCGTATATCTGTCCTTGGTCGTGACCGGGGCTGTGTAGAGGGAAACGCTGTTCGGCATCACCGTCCGGACGTTCGAGGAAACGAGTCCCTTGATGACCTGGTATGCCGCGCTCGCGTCCTTGTTCTCCATGGAATCGTTGTACTGGACGGACAGGTTCAGCGGATTGTTGTTCAGCGAATGCGCGACGTCGGAGACCTGATGATAGGCTCTGTATCCGATGCCCCATTCTTCGGACAGGAAGTCCGAAAGGTTTGGAAGTTCCGGCGTCTTGTCGTCCACGAGGACGATCAGGCTGTTGTATTCGTCCGTGTAGTCCATCATCTTTTCGATCTCGGCGTCCGTAAAGTCCGTGATCGGGTCGGAAACGATCAGGATCTTTGTCTTCGGATCGATGTCCGCCGCGGACAGGTCCACGGCCGCCAGATCGAATCCGGCGCCGTCGAGGACAGCCGCGAAGGAGGGATCCATGGACTCCCCGTGCCCGGTGGTCACGGTGATCAGCTGCGGTTCGGAGATGCAGCTCTGCAGGATCGCCGTCGTCAGACGGAGCTCGCCGTTGAAGCCGACGTACTCCTTCGTTTCGCTGTTCGTGACGTAGAACGAGTTCAGCGTGAGCACGCGGGAATGGTATTTTCCTTCGACGACGACGTGAGACGGACTCAGGACCGTGTTCGTGACCTCGTTGTATTTCGCGGCCCATTCCGGGTCGCGGTCCAGATTCTTGTACTGGACGCTGATCCCTTCGTATTCGTAAGCGTACTGTTCGCACAGGTCGCGCACCAGCGCGAGCGGATTCAGGCCCTTGATCGCCGTCTGCCCCGCGTCGTATTTGTCTCTGTCTGCCAGCAGATAGAGGGTGACGTTCAGGTCTCCGCTCTGCTGCAGGCTGCCGAGGATGTCCTTCGAGACGTCGCCGAGAGAAATGAAATTCTCGGCCGTCAGGTCGACCGTCAGATTGACGGAGCCCGAAATGGAGGACACGACGAGGTTCAGCGCGATGATCAGGACGATGAAGCCGATCGTATATAGGACGGAAAGTGTTCCCCGCTTCAGGATGTTCTTTCTTCCGTTTTCCGGCTTTCCGCCGGAAATGTTTTTCTGCATCGACATGATTTCGCCTCCTTTCCCGTCACGCCCATCTTCTCTTGTCGTAGACGCGCACGGTCAGGAAGACGAAGAGCGCGGCAAGAGAAGCGTAGTAGACGATGGACGGAATGCTCAGGCTCTGGTTCGAGAAAGGCACGAACCGGTCGAGCACGGAGAACCACTGCAGGACCGACCGCAGCCAGGCGTACGGAATGTACGTGTTCACGAACCGGATCAGCAGCATCGCGACGATGACGCCGATCGACGACACGGCGGCGATCAGCTGGCTCTGCGTGAGCGAGGAAAGGAACAGACCGACGGCGACGAAGGCCGCCCCGATCAGGAAGACGCCGAGGATGTTCGCCAGGATGGCGGCGGTGTTCGGCGTTCCGTAGAGATACAGGAGAACGAAATTGAAGGCGTTCACGAGGAAGGTGCATCCGTAAATGGTGAGCGCCGCGAGATACTTGCCCATGACCATGCCGGTGATGGAGACCGGCGCCGTCATCAGCAGCTGCTCGGTCTTGCTCCTCCGGTCGTCCGCCAGCAGACGCATCGTCAGCAGCGGGATCAGAACGGCGAACATCATCAGCAGATACAGGAAGTACTCGCTGAGGCTTTCCGTGCTCTGCGCAGCCAGCGTGGTCCGGTAGAACAGGATGCCGGAGACCAGCAGGAACATGCCGCAGAAGATGTATCCGAGGGGAGTGATGAAATAGGAGCGCAGTTCGCGCTTGTAGATGGCGAACATCAGCTTTTCCCTCCCTTCGTTCCCCTGGCAGCTTTTCTGTTTTCGCTGACCAGGCGGATAAAGATGTCTTCGAGGCTCAGCTCCATGCCCTCGAGTCCGATCAGCGGCATGTTTCCGCTGGCGGACAGCGCGTAGAAGAGCGGTTTCCGGATGTCGACGCGGTCCTCGGATTCGATCAGATAACTGACGCTGTCCGTGTCTCTCTTTCCGAGCACGTCGACGGATTTCACGCCGGGCACGTTCCGCAGGACTTTGAGAACGTCCTCTTCCCTGCCGACGATCTTCGCGATCAGTTTGCGGGAGCCGTCGACGGCCGTCACGAGGTTTTCCGTCTTTTCATTGGCGACGAGCTTCCCCTTGTTGATGACGACGATCCTGTCGCAGACGGCCTGCACTTCCGGCAGGATGTGCGTGGACAGAATGATCGTGTGCTTCTGGCCGAGCACCCGGATCAGGTTCCGGATCTCGATGATCTGCTTCGGGTCCAGTCCGACCGTCGGCTCGTCGAAGATCAGCACGGGCGGATCTCCGATCAGCGCCTGGGCGATGCCCACGCGCTGCTTGTATCCTTTCGAAAGGTTTCCGATGATGCGGTCGTAGACGTCTCCGATCTTCACGACGTCGCACTTCTCGCGGATGTGCTGGTCGCGCGGCAGGCGGCATCCTTTCAGGTCGTACACGAACCGCAGGTATTCCTTCACGGTCATGTCCATATACAGCGGGGGCTGCTCCGGAAGGAATCCGATCTGCCGTTTGGCCTCGATCGGGTTCTCCAGGATGTCCACGCCGTTCACTTTGCAGTTTCCGCTCGTCGCGGACAGATAGCCCGTCAGGATGTTAAGCGTCGTGGATTTGCCCGCGCCGTTCGGTCCGAGGAAGCCCATGATCTCGCCGGGCTCCACGGAAAACGTCACGTTGTCCACCGCGCGGTTCGCGCCGAAGACTTTCGTCAGTTCATTGATTTCGATCATGTTGTAATCCTTTCCTTTCCTCAAGAAGGGATCGCTTGAAAGTGGGAAATTGTCAGCTGTTCTTTTCGATGATCTGGTCCGGATGGAGACCGAGATCGCGGAGCGCCTGCTCCGGAACTTCGGCGGGGCATCCGGTCATCAGTTCGGACGCGTTCTGGACCTTCGGGAAGGCCACGACGTCGCGGAGCGTCTCCGCGCCGACCATCTGCATCACGAGTCTGTCCAGACCGATCGCCATGCCTCCGTGCGGCGGCGCGCCGTAACGGAAGGCGTCGAGCAGGTACCCGAATTTCGCGTGCGCCTCCTCGTCGGACAGTCCGAGCAGTTCGAAGATCTTCGCCTGCAGAACGGGATCCGTGATCCGGATGGAACCGGAGGACAGCTCGATGCCGTTCAGGACGAGGTCGTAGCATTTCGCGCGGACGCGGCCCTTGTCGGATTCCAGATAGGGCAGGCAGTCGTCCATCACCGCGGTGAAAGGATGATGCATCGCGAGCCACTCGCCGGACTCGCGGTCGTATTCGAAGAACGGGAACTCGACGACCCAGAGGAAGGAGAATCCCTCGCGCTTGATCCCGAGCCTGTTCGCGGCTTCCAGACGGAGCTGACCGAGCAGGTACAGCAGACGGCTGGTGTCCGCTTCCGCCATCGCCAGAAGGATATCGCCTTCTTCGCATTCGGCGGCTTCGTAAAGTTTCGCAATTTCTTCTTCCGTCAGGAACTTCAGGAAGGAGGAGCTCGTCTGCTCGGCGCGGCGGACCCACGCGACGCCTTTCGCGCCGCAGCCCTTCGCGTACTCGACCAGCTTGTCGATCTCCTTACGGGTCATCTGCTCCGCGGCGCCCTTCAGGACGATGCAGCGGACGCTTCCGCCCTCTTCCAGTGCGTTCGTGAATACGGAGAATCCGCATCCGCGGACGGCCTCGGACAGGTCGTGGATCTCCATGCCGAATCGGATGTCCGGCTTGTCCGATCCGAAGCGTTCCATGACTTCGCGGTAGGTGTATCTCGGAATTGGCATCGGGATCTCGACGTTCAGGACTTCCCGGAACAGACGGGAAACGTACCCTTCCGCGATCTTGAAGATGTCTTCCATGTCGACGAAGCTCATCTCGAGGTCGATCTGCGTGAATTCCGGCTGACGGTCCGCGCGGAGGTCTTCGTCGCGGAAGCAGCGGGCGATCTGGAAATATCTGTCGAATCCGGCCACCATGGACAGCTGCTTGTACAGCTGCGGGGACTGCGGAAGCGCGTAGAAGGATCCCGGATGCACGCGGGAGGGCACCAGATAGTCGCGCGCCCCTTCCGGCGTGGACCGGATCAGATAAGGCGTTTCGATCTCGATGAATCCGTTTTCGTCGAAGTAGTCGCGCGTGACTTTCGCGACGCGGTGGCGGAGCATGATGTTCCGCTGGAGATTCGATCTTCTCAGATCGAGATAACGGTATTTGAGGCGGATGTCCTCCGCCGTCTTGCAGTCGTCGACGATCTCGAACGGAGGCGTTTCGCTCTCTCCGAGGATCTTCAGCTGTTCGACGAAGATCTCCACTTCGCCCGTCGGAATGTCCGGATTGATGCTGGAGCGGACGCGGACGGTGCCCGTCGCGCTCAGTACGAATTCGTTCCTGCATCCGTTCGCCTTCTCGAAAAGAGCGGCGTCGGTGCTGTCGTCGAAGGCGAGCTGCACGTATCCGGAACGGTCTCTCAGATCGATAAACAGGAGGTTGCCGAGATTTCTTCTCTTCTTCACCCATCCCATGACGCAGACCTTCTTGCCCGCGTCTTCTCTCCGCAGTTCTCCGCAGTAATGCGTTCTGCGGTCTTTGCCTAGCTGTTCAGCCATGTCTGTATATGTCCTTTCTGTTATTGCGGTTGTTCGCTTCCGCGCCCCGGCCGGAGCCGGTTTTTGCGTTGGAAACTCCGGGCGGACCCGGAGTTCTCGTTTTCGGTTCACTCGCCCTGCTTCTCTCCGCCCAGGCGTTTTCTCTCGCCGGGATTCTCCAGGAATTCGGCGAACGCGTATCCCTGCGCTTCCGCCTGCGCGAGCTGCTTTCCGACCTTTTTCTTCTTTTTCACAAGCGTGACGTCCAGGTTTTCGCGCAGCGAGGACGCGTATTTCGACGCTTCGACGAACTGCCCCTCGTCGTAGAACAGGGCGAGTTTGTCGCGTTCGGATGCCTTCATTCCCCTTTCGGCGAGAACGCCGTAGATGCGTTCGAAGCCGATGGAGAATCCGACGGCAGGTACGGAGGATCCGTCGAATTTCCCGACCAGGTTGTCATATCTTCCGCCGCCGGCGATCGTGCCGCCGAAGGACGGGCAGTCGATCTCGAAGACCGTTCCGGTATAATAGCCCTGTCCGCGGACGAGCGTCGGATCGAATCTGACGGCGTACCTGTCCTCCGCGAGCGCGTTCGCGCATCCGAGGAGCGCCGAGATCGATTCCGTTTCCGCGCGGCAGCCGGCCTCGGCCAGCTGTTCCAGCGTCGGATCTCCGGTCAGGATGCCGAGCAGTTTCCCGGTTTCCGCTTCTCCGAATCCCTTGCCGAGCAGTTCCTCCTTCACGCCGTCGAAGCCGATCTTGTCCGCCTTGTCGATCGTGACGCAGACGGTGTCGGCCTCTTCCGCGGGGATTCCGCAGAAAACGATCAGGCTGCGGAGAAGGTTTCTGTGATTCACGCGGACGGTGAAATCGCGGATGCCGACCTGAAGCAGCGCTTCGGCGGCCACCGAGATCAGCTCCGCCTCGCAGTCGAGGCTGTCCGAGCCGAGGATGTCGATGTCGCACTGGACGAATTCGCGGAATCTTCCCTTCTGCGGACGCTCCGCGCGGTAGACTCTGCCGGTCTGGATGCACCGGAACGGGGTCTCGAGTTCGTTCTTGTGCGCGGCGTAATATCTCGAGAGCGGAAGCGTCAGGTCGTACCGGAGCCCGAGGTCGCACAGATGGTCGTAATCGCCCTCGGCGACGGCGTTCTCCAGTTTCTGGCCGCGCTTCTGTATTTTGTAGATCAGTTTCAGATTGTCTCCGCCGTCGCTGTTTTCAAGGTTTTCGAGGCTCTCGACGGCGGGCGTATCGATGTGGCGGAATCCGTTCGCTTTGTAAACGCGGACGATCTCCGACAGCAGACGGTCGCGGAGTTCGTTTTCGGCGGGAAGGTAGTCCCGCATTCCTTCAACAGGCGTTGTTCTCATGTCCCAAAGTCACGCGGCGTTCGCCGCCTCCCGTAAGAATGTCCTTGTCAGATGTTCATGTCCTTCGCGTTTTCGCGCCAGTCGAGGTCGCCGCGGTCCAGAGCGAGGATCAGCGCCTCGGACGTGGCGATGTTCGTCGCCACGGGAACATTGTGCGTGTCGCATGCGCGGACGAGCGGCACCATCGTGCCGACGTATTCCTGCAGATCTCCCGTGTCGCAGAGAAGGATCAGAAGGTCGACTTCCCCGTAGGCGATCTTTGACGCGACCTGCTCGGCGCCCCCGTGGAAGCCGGCGAGCAGTTTCTCGATGGTCAGGCCGGTCGCTTCGCTGATGTATTTCGCGGTCGTCGCGGTCGCGCAGATGTTGTATCTGGACAGAATGCCGCAGTATGCCATGCAGAGTTCCGTGATCAGTTCTTTTTTCTTGTCGTTTGCGATGATGGCAATGTTCATGGAAACTCTCCTTTCGAATGCCTCGATGTTTGTCTTTTTCCCGGGATGCCGGCGTACTACCGGCCTGCCGGAGAAAGCGCTTTCTTTTTCCGCATCGGTTTCCGGACGCCCTCGTGGAGCGGCACCTGTTCGCCGAGCAGTCTGCGGGCGATGTTCAGATAGGCCGCCTCGTAGGGCCGGAGCCGTTCGAAGTCCCTTCCGGTAAACGGCAGGCGTCTTCTTTCCTGATCGACCTGCACCATGGAGGAGAACGGTACGGAACCGATGATCGGAACGGACGAGCGGTAGATCATCTCCGCCAGTCCGGGCAGCCAGCCCCGCTGAGCGTCGTCGTCCCGGTAGCAGTTGACCGCGAGCCTGACCGTCCGGAACCCGAACTGCGCGAGATTCGCGGCTGTTTTTTCCGCGGCGCGGACGGCGGTCGACTGATGGAGCGTAACGACAACGGCCTCGTCCGATTCATCAGCGAACAGACGGTAGTAGTCGGACAGCTCCGCTGACGAGTCGACGATCACGAAGTCGAACTGCGTCCGGAGGTATTCGAAGAGCGCGTCCGCATTTTCCTTCGGAAGCGGCTCTCCGCGGTATCTGATGGGCGCGGGCACGAACCAGAGAGAACGGAATCCGTCCACCCCGACGATCGCGTTCCGCGGCTCGCAGCTGCCCGTCAGCACGTCGAAGCAGTCGTAAAGCGCGACGTTCTCCATTCCGAGGACGAGATCCATACAGCGCATTCCGAAATCGGCGTCGACGACGCAAACCTTCTGCCCGAGAGCGGCCAGGGCGCAGGCGATCCCTGCGGAGACGGTCGTTTTCCCGACGCCTCCCTTGAATGCGGTCACAAATTCAACTCTGCTCATCTCGCTGCGCATCCCCCATGCTTAATCAATTTAATGATTATGGCGTCAAAAGCCACTTTCGATCCATCCGAATGAGAAGTTTACGTGTTCTCACTCGAAGTTTCACGACATAAATGACA
>CACZRJ010000204.1 GCA_902783535.1 uncultured Ruminococcus sp.
AACTACCTGAAGCCGCCCATCCGGGAACTCTTCCAGGGATTCGTCGGCGACGCGATGATGATCTCCTCCGACCTGAAAGAGGCACTCCGGAACCTGAAGGAGAAAGTGGACAACGACGTTTATCGGGAATGGTGCGACGCACTCATTTCCTGCCAGGACGACCGGACGCTGAAAGACACTCTGCTGCCCATCGTCGGGAAACTCACAGACGTGAGAATCGTCAACAACGACCTGAAAACAATGCTCGGCGAAGTGCGAAGGGAATACTGGATGATGGCGCTGCTCGTCGTCGGAAACGTTCCGCTTCTGTATTTCCTGAACAAGGACTGGTACCACGCGCTGATGGATACGATCCCCGGCAAAATCACGCTCGCCGTCTGCGCAATGGTCATCCTCGTTACGGCGCTTCTTATGCTGAAGTTCACAAAGCCAATCGAGTACAAACGGTAAGGAGGGAAGAGAACTATGCTGCAAATCATCATCGGAATTCTGTTCGGGATCGGACTCTTCCTGATCCTGGCGGACCTCTTTCGCGTACCGTTCCTCTCCACCTCGAAAGCGACGTCGAACCTGGTAAGGAGACAGCGAAAGAAAACCAGCCGGATCGACCTCTGGTTGAACGGACTGGCTTCCTGGCTGTCGACGAAACTGAGACTCAACGAATACAAACGGCTCCAGTTGGAAACGGATCTCAAGTCCGCCGGGATGAACATCACGCCGGAGATGCATATCGCGAACTGCATCGTCAAAGCGTCGCTCGTCGGCGTCTTCGCCATCCCGCTGCTTTTCATCTTCCCGCTGCTTTCACCCATCGTCATCGCGCTCGCGGTCGTTATGTATTTCAGAGAAAGCAAGGGCGTGGCGAACAGGATCAAGGAGAAACGGAAAGCCATCGAGTACGAACTCCCGCGGTTCGTCAGCCATATCGAGAAAACGCTGAAGCATAACCGGGACGTGCTGTTCATCCTCGACAGCTATAAAGAAACAGCAGGGCCTGAACTGAAGAGCGAACTGGAGATCACCGTCGCGGATATGCGGTCCGGCAACTACGAAGCGGCGCTTACCAGACTGGAGAATCGGGTCGGCTCCTCCATGCTTTCGGACGTGTCCAGAGGACTGATCGGCGTCCTGCGTGGCGACGAAACCGTGATCTACTGGTCCAGCCTGGCCGTCAAGTTTTCGGACTACCAGAGACAACTGCTCAAACAGGAAGCGCAGAAGGTGCCGCGGAAGGTCAAACGCCTGTCCATGTGCCTTCTGTTCTGTTTTATCGCCATCTACATCGTCGTCATCGGTATGGAAGTCGCAGACTCCGTCGGTGTGCTGTTCGGATAGGGAGGTGAGACAGTATGCGCATGCGCATGAGAAAGAAGCGGAACATTCTGAAGAGCAGACGCGCCGAGTCGTATATCGACGTGGTCGTCGGGATCTTTGCCGCGCTGATGGTCGTCGTCACCGCACTGAACGTATTCAGCCTATTAAAAGACAAACAGGATCTGGACTACTACGCCAAGGAGATGATCGAGGTCTGCTGTTCTTACGGAAAAACCTGCGACGAAGTTCAGGACAGGGACGAGGCGCTGCAGGCGGAACTCGGCTTCAATCCGGAACTGTCCTTCGCCGGTACGGAATATTTCAACACGAACAATCGAACGGTTCAGTACGGAGAGACCATCGTGGTGACTTTGACCTACCGCACCTACCTGAAAGGATTCGGCGCGATTCGGATTCCCGTAACGTTGACGGCCAGACACAGCGGGCTGTCCCGCCAGTACTGGAAGTGAGGCCGGTCATGGGTATCCTGAGCAGCCGGCGCGGGAGCAGTTACGTTACCGCCTGCGTCGTGGTCCTGGCGCTCGCGATGATCCTTTCCGTCGTGTTCTTTTACGCCGCGACGGTGTCTACGATCGAGACGACGAAGGACAACACAAAGCGGGTTTTGGACTCCTACGTGATGAAGAATTCCATCCTCATTTACAATTCCATCAAGCAGGGGAGCGATTTTACCGAAGATATCGAAAAAAACTTTTATATTTCTTCAATTTCTTCGGAATTGTCTCTGGACTATGGCCAAAACTATCTTTATACTCTCGGTGCTGACGGGGAGGTCGTCTACCGGATGACGCTGCCGGACGTCGAATACGAGGCGGACAACACCCTGCAGCTGAAAGCAAGCTACGACCTGGAGGTGCCGGTGCGGTTTGCAGGAGAAACGCTCTTCTGGTTCACCGTTCCGCTCACCGTACGGAGCAGCTTAACCCTCAAGTAAACGGGAAAGGAAGGTATTTTACCATGAAACACAAAGGACTTATCTACACGCTCGTTATCGTTATCGGCGTGATCGGCAT
>CACZRJ010000205.1 GCA_902783535.1 uncultured Ruminococcus sp.
ATCGTGGTGACCGAGGAGCCTGTCGCGACCGAAGAACCCATTCCCGAGGTCCCCGAAAGCGGCTTCTGCGCCATCGGACAGGTCGACGAGGCAAACAGCAAGGTCGCTGTCGTTCTCTGGAGCGGATATGTAAAGACCTTCACATACGACGGCTCCGTTCCGACGACGGGAGCGATAGCCTACTATGAAATCGCCGGCGACGTCATAGCCTTCGAGGAAGCAGCCATGGAAGACTATAGTTTGTGGCGTCTGCAGGACCAGGAAGTGGAGTATTTCTACGGCAACGACGGAACTAATGATATAT
The DNA here is from genome assembly GCA_902783535.1 of uncultured Ruminococcus sp. GTDB lineage: Bacteria > Bacillota > Clostridia > Oscillospirales > CAG-382 > Coliplasma. The sequence goes on from CACZRJ010000205.1 coordinate 305, forward strand.
ATGTATACTTCGCCGACAGATGCGTATGCTTCCTGAAGTTCAGCGACACCAACTGGAACGTCTACAACCAGCAAGGCAACCTGTTCGACGTGTCGCTCTTCGACTACCAGTGGCCGAGCACGGTATGGCCGTGCGGTCTGCAGGCACTCGACTATGACGGCGACGGAGAGATGGATGTGCTTCTTGCCGACGCTACGCATACCTACAATTACGCGGAGTACGGCGGGGACAACTTCGGCAACATCACCTATCTCTTCAACGGTCAGTCCGAGGAGATAACCGAAGGCTCTCTCAACGCGGTCATAGAATGACGCACTCATTCAAGGGGCGGTTTTCCCGCCCCTTTTTCTTTTCTTCATTCGCATACCGTCGTACGCCCGCACGCTTTTTTTGATAAAGTAACCGGGTAAAATCGGCATCCGTCTTGACAAATGCGGGTTAATGGTATATAATTATACTGTAACAACCGCAGACGAGCGTGTTGACGAAAAGGAGACGACATGGAATTATCAGCAACCGAACAGATCACAGCCGCCAGAATGCACAGGGAAAAACTTCTCGCGGACAAAAACAGACCGGGGTTCCACTTTGCGATTCCGGAGGATATGGGGCTGCCTGGAGACCCGAACGGCGCATTTTTCGCAAACGGCAGATATCATCTCATGTACCTTTATCACTGCGAAAGCGACGGTTATCGCTACGGTCACATTTCAAGCGTCGATCTTCTTCACTGGCGCTGGCACCCCGACGCGTTGATCCCGGACGAATTCGACGGAGGAATTTTCAGCGGGGGAGCCTTCGTCGATGATGACGGAACGGCCTACGTCACATACTGGGGTCTTCAGAAGGAAGGCGCAGGCAAAGGACAGGGCGGAATCAGGATCGCGTTCAGCCGGGATATTGAAAATCACTATGAAAAGTGGACAAAAATGCCCGAATATGCTGTCGAAAGCGATGAATGGGGAGTGACAAACGCTTCGGACGGTTTCATCGGATCGGCTGACCCAAGCAACATTTGGAAACAGAACGGAACGTATTATATGCAAACCGGAAACCTCTGCGTCCTGAATCTTTTCAGAAACAGGGAAAACGTACCGGAAAAATACCTGGGCGATTTTACCGACCTTTTTTCCTCAAACGATCTTAAAAGCTGGACCCACCTCGGAAGGTTTTATTCAAGACGCCGGGACAACTCGTGGACCGACGAAACCGAAGACGACATGTGCCCGAGTTTCCTGCCTCTTCCCGAAGGCAAAAACAGCGGAAAGTCAAGCGGCAAATATCTTCAGCTTTTTATTGCCCACAACAGGGGAGCGCAATACTACATAGGAACATACGACAGGGAGAACAACAGATTTATTCCCGAAAGGCACGGACGGATGAGCAACGTGGACAACTGCTTTTTCGCTCCCGAGGCGGTTATGACCCCGGACGGCAGACAGGTCATGTGGGCATGGATGACGGACAACCCGTCCGGAGGATGGGACATCAATCTGGAACGCGGGTACGGCTGGTCGGGAGTATATTCGTTTCCGCGCTCGCTGTGGCTGAACGGCGACGGAGAACTCGGGATGGCGCCGATCGACGAACTGGATCTAATCAAATACAATCACACTTACGACATAAGCAGACTGAGCGGCACGTCCTGCGCCCTTCACGTTGTTTTCGGTTCCGTTGAGGGAAACGGGATCAGGGTGCGCTGTTCGGCGGACGGAGAAGAGTTCACACGCATAAGCTACAGCGAGGAGAAAAAGCTTCTGCTGTGCGATATGTCAAAATCCGGGAAACATTACAACAAGATCGAAACAATGCCGTTTGAACTGAAGAACGGCGAAAAGCTCGATTTCACGATTCTTATAGACAATTCGGTAATTGAAATATTTCTCAACGACAGGCAGGCAATATCCCGCAGAGTTTATCCGGATCCCGAAAGCAGAAAAATCATTTTTGAAGGAGACGTACTGCTCGCGGAAGGATGGGAGATCATGCCTACGAATATGTTCTGAATAAATCCGAATCCTGAATCAAAAAACCGCCCGCGGGCTGGTTCTCATAAGGATGAATCAGCC
>CACZRJ010000206.1 GCA_902783535.1 uncultured Ruminococcus sp.
GTCTCATCTTTGGGCAGCATCTGGCGGATCTCGGTCGCGACCTGGTCCGGCTGGAATCCGCAAGTACGGAAAATGTCTTCGTTGCTCCCGTGCGGCAGGAACATGTCCTCGACCGCCCGGATGCGGAAGATCTGGCCTTCGGAAAGTCCGCTTTCCGAGAGGGAAGAGAAGAGATGCTCGGCGACGCCGCCTTCCCGCATGCCTTCCTCCAGGAAGTAAAGAACCGGGATGTCGCGCGTCAGCACGCGGATCTTTTCGGGGTTCAGAGGCTTGATCTTCACGAGCTTGATCACGCGGACGGAGACGCCTTCCTCATAAAGTCTGCCGGCCGCGAGCAGAGCCTTTTCCGTCATCCGCCCGTACGTCAGGATCGCGACTGCCGGCTTTCTGCCGAAATCGAGAATGCGCGGTCCGCCGCAAACGCGGAATGCGGAACGGTTGTATTCGGATTCTTTTCCTTTCGGATAGCGTATGACGGACGGACCGTCGGACGCGAGCGCCTCTTTCAGGCATCCGCGGAGTTCGGAATAGGATTCCGGGGAATAGACGGAAAGACCGGGGATCGCGTTCAGGAAGGAAACGTCGAAAATGCCGTGGTGCGTGACGCCGTCCGGCCCGACGAATCCCGCCCGGTCGAACGCGAAGACGACAGGAAGGCGCTGAATGGCGCAGTCGTGAACGATCTGGTCGTAGCACCGCTGCGCGAACGTCGAATAGACGGCGAACACCGGCCGGAGCCCTTTCGAAGCGAGTCCGCATGCGAATGTGACCGCATGCTCCTCCGCGATGCCGACGTCGAAGAAACGGTCCGGAAAACGTTCTTGGAAGGACAGCAGCCCGGTGCCGTCCGGCATGGCGGCGGTCAGCGCGCAGACGCGATGATCCTCTTCCGCGATCCTGCAGAGTTCTTCTCCGAAGACTTCGGAAAAGCAGTTTGCTCCGGGTTCGGGGGCGGCGACGCCTTTTTCCGGGTCGAACGCGCCGACACCGTGATAGAGGTCCGGGCGCTCCTCGGCGAACGGATATCCTTTTCCTTTTTTCGTGCAGATGTGGACGACGGAGCATTTTCCGTCGGCTTTCGCCTCGCGAAGAATGGTCTCCAGCAGCGGTTCGTCGTTTCCGTCGAGCGGACCGTAGTAGGACAGGCCGAGATGCTCGAACAGGTTCTCCCGGACCAACCGGTGCTTCAGCCAGCGCTTGAATTTCCGGCTGACGCGGACGAGTCCGCCGCCGATCAGCGGGATCTTTCCGAAGAACTGCTTGATCCCGTTCTTCATCCGGTAGTATTTCGCGGAGTTCCGGAACCGGCTTAGATAGTTGTCCATGGCGCCGACGTTTTTCGCGATGGACATCGTGTTGTCGTTCAGTACGATGATGAGGTTGGAGCACGCGGAGCAGTTGTTCAGCGCCTCGTACGCCATTCCGCCCGTAAAGGAGCCGTCTCCGATGACGGCGACGGCGAACGCGTCGGAGCCGTTGAGCCGGTTCGCCTGCGCGATCCCCGCGGCGGCGGAAATGGACGTGGAGCTGTGGCCGCACCCGAACGCGTCGTATTCCGACTCGTCCCGGTTCGGGAAGCCGGAGATCCCGCCGGTCGAGCGGAGGGTGGAAAAGCGGTCCAGCCGTCCCGTCAGCAGTTTGTGAACGTAGGACTGATGGCCGACGTCGAAGATCAGACTGTCTTCCGGACAGTCGAAAACGCGGTGCAGGGCGACCGTCAGTTCGACGACGCCGAGATTGGACGCGAGATGCCCTCCGGTCGCTGATACGGTCCGGATGAGTTCCGCGCGGATCTCGTCCGTCAGGGCCGGGATCTGCTCCGCCGGGATCGCCTTGACGTCGGCGGGGGAATGAATGTTTTCAAGAAGCATGGGAACCTCTCAAATGGTTTTTCTTTTTTTGCCCTATTTGCGGAATCCGCAAAGGACTTTCGCGACTGCGAGGACGATTTTTTCGCTGTTTTCCAGCGCGATGTGCTTTCCGACCGCTTTCAGCCCGATGATCAGGGCCGCGATCAGCGAAGTCAGGGAAAGCGTGAGCCAGAAGGCGCCGGCGCCGACGAACAGCTGCGCGGCGATGACAGAGCCGGTCGCGCCGCAGACGACGCCGCAGATGTCGCCGATGATGTCGTTGCAGAAGGAACTGACCTTCGGAGAGTTGTTGATCAGCCACACGGCCCTCTTGCCGCTTTTCAGGCGGCGGGAGGCCATGGAATGGAACGGGGACGCGTCCGCAGTCGCGACCGCCAGCCCGATGACGTCGAAGACGACGCCGAGCAGAATGAAGAATACCAGGATGACGAAGGACAGCGCGACGTTCTTCATTTCCGAGATCTCTCCCGTGAGCAGGGAGATGACCGCGGTGATCAGAAAACTGAGCAGGAAGGCGGTCACGACCCAGCGGACGCGCTCTTTCTTCTTTTTCTGCTGCCTGTCCTTCCTGTGATCGGCGTACGGCTGCCGCCCTGAAGGCGGCTGTTCCGGCAGGGGCGGGTCGCCGTCCTGCCTGGAAGATCTGTTTTTCGGTTCAGACATGTGATTTCCTCGATTTGGATGAAAGGTGATGGCGGTGCGGGGCGTAAACTTTGCGGCTTACGGTCAAGCAGGATTTCCCCGAAGAATACTTTCCGTTGCCAGAAAGCGGTTCCCCTTTAAATTCTCCGCCGGGGCATCGCTGTTCCCGGGGCTTGATTGCCTTGACAGTCCGCACTGCAATCCGCTCCGCACCTGTATTTCTCAGCCTAGGAGATTTCCTCAATAACCTACGTCCCCGCCTAATCCTTTTTTGCAGCTGCAATTTCAGGTTTCCGCGAGCGTTGCCATCCGCTGAAGCCACTCAAGGCAGGCTACGCCATCCACAGCGTCGAATTACGCACCGCGTGATGGGTTTAATCTTTAATCTGTCAGGTGCCCGGTCATTTCCGGCCTCACAGAAGAAAGCCTCCCGGTCAGTTGGGTCCGGTCCCGTATGCCGTTACGGGCGTCCCAAAAAACCATTTCTCCCAGCATCCACCCCAGACTGGGCGTAAGAAGCAGACACAAGGAGCTTCATCGATTTGCCTTTTCATGCGTTTTTAGGCACATGTTCGGCGGGATTCGGTTAACTAGGATACTGCGCCATCCGATAAAAAGTTGGTCGGCAGAATATGAAATGCGTGGATACCGTCAGTTCTGCCTTCCGACGATATACCGGCAATACCGGACGAGCGCGTCTTTCGCCTCCGAAGGGGGAAAGACGTCGATCGCGCGTTCGGCGTCGCCGCACAGTGAAATTGCGTAGGATTCCGCTTCTTTCTCGCCGAGCAGGGCGGGAAAAGTGCTTTTGCCGGAGGAAACGTCCTTGCCGGGCGTCTTGCCCAGCATTTCCGGCGTGGAATGAAGGTCGAGCAGGTCGTCGGCAATCTGGAACGCAAGGCCGGTGAGACGCGCGAATGTCCGCGCGGCTTCCGCGAACTCCGTTTTCCGCCCGCACCCGGCCGCGATGCATCCGAGGAGGCAGGACGCTTCGAACAGAGCGCCGGTCTTCTTCGCGACCAGTTCTTCCAGAACGTCTCTGCCGATCTGCTTTTCTTCCGACTGCAGATCGATCTGCTGGCCTCCGCACATGCCTTTCCATCCGGCCCCGCGGGACAGGACGGTGACGGCCTGCAGATTCTGCTCCGGACTGCATTTCGGATTCTCCGACGCGGTTTTCAGGGAGAGGATCGCGAGCGCGTCGCCTGCCAGCAGCGCCGTGGATTCGCCGAAAACGATGTGGTTGGACGGCTTGCCGCGCCGGAGACTGTCGTTGTCCATGGACGGCAGGTCGTCGTGGATGAGCGAGAACGCGTGCATCATTTCGACGGCGGCCGCATAGATCTCGGCGTCTTCGGGACGTCCGCCGCAGGCCTCACAGAAGGTGAGCGTCAGAAAGGCCCGGAGCCGCTTCCCGCCGTTCAGGAGGGAATAGCGCATCGCGTCGACCAGTTTTCCGGCCTCGCCCCGGTCTTCCGGAAGAAGCTGCTCCAGAACGGATTCCGTTCGGAGCGCGCAGGACTTCAGCCTGCTTTCAAGCAGACGGTCCATCAGCCTTCAAAATCTTCCGTGACGGGGACGCCGTTCTGCTCTTTCACGAGTTTGACCTTGCTGCTGGCGTCTTCGAGCTTCTTGTTGCAGAAGCGGATCATTTCGTTGCCTTCGTCGTACAGCTTCATCAGGTCGTCCAGCGGAACGTTGTTGCTTTCCAGCTGACGCACGATCTGGTCCAGACGCGCGAGCGCCGCCTCAAAGGTCATTTCTTTTTTCTGTTCTTCCACGGTTCTGTTTCCTTTCCTTTGTATTCTGCGGACCGGACGCGCGCTTTTCGAGCGAGCGCTTTTCGGCCGCGGTCAGATCCCGGACGTCACCGGGAGCCATATTTCCGATGTGGATGTCTCCGATCTGGACGCGCTTGAGCTGCATGACCGACAGTCCGGTCTCTTCGCACATCTTGCGGATCTGTCTGTTTTTTCCTTCCGTAAGGACGAAGCGGACGCGGCTGACGCGGTCGCTGCGGTCGATCAGGGAGACGTCGACCGGATTGATCGGCTTTCCTTCCAGTTCCCGCATCGCGCGGAGATGGTCCAGCTGATTGTTCTCGACGTATCCGCGGAGAAAAGCGACGTAGGTCTTTCTGATCTCTCCGGACGGATGCATGACGCGGTTTGCGAACTCGCCGTCGTCGGTCATGATCAGAAGCCCTTCGCTGTCCTTGTCCAGCCTTCCGACGGGATAAAGGCGCCCCGCCCGTCCGCTGACCAGGTCCGCGACCGTCTTTCGCCCCATTTCGTCGCTCATGGTCGTTACGATGCCTGCCGGCTTGTAGATCAGCAGGTAGGTTTTTCTGCCGGACGGTTTCCTGACCGGCTTGCCGTTGTATGTCACGAGATCCTTTTCCGGGTCGATCCGGTCCCCGACGGACGCCTTCGTCCCGTTGATCTGGAATTTTCCGGAAGCAATCTCCTTCTCCGCGGATCTGCGGGACATGAGTCCGCAGTCGGAGACGAATTTCTGCAGTTTGATTTCCATATTACTTTTCAATATTCCCGATTTCGTTCTGTCCGGCCTGTTCCGGGCGGACGCCGCCCGGAACCGGATACATCCAGTCGTTCCACGGGAAGTTCTTCCAGGTATTGAAATGCATCCTGTGCATTTCCTCGGTGATGAGCAGCGCCTTTCCGACCGACGGGCGTTCGGGATAAAACTCGATGAACTGTTCTCCGACGTACAGCGCGAACCGTTCCGTGCTCGTCATGATGACGAGAGAATAGATCGTGTCGTACCCGAGACGGAATTCCCACGCTTCGCCGTCTTTCGTTCCCCGGTAGCGGATGCCGTCGTGGGTCCAGGTAATCGTTCCCTCGCCGCAGATCTCGGACGTTTTCTTCTTTTTCAGAAGGCTGTATTCCGGCAGTTTTCCGATTTTGACGTTTTCGGAGAACTCGTAGTCCGGATCCGACCGGATCTCTTCGATGATCTCCGCGCGTTCCGTTTCCACCCATTTCGAAGGGGAGTCCGGAATGACGCACCCGTCGTTGAGCGGAACGAACGCGTATCCGTCGTCCATGACGGCGCCGTTGCCGCAGGACCGGCATCGGATCTCGTTCCCGATGCCGTACATGGTCAGGTCCTCTCCGCACTTCGGGCAGCGGAAGCAGATCTCGTGAAGGTGTTCGCAGCTGCGCCCGTGCATCTTCCAGCGGATGTTCCGCTCCTTCGTCCACGCGAATTCGTCGTGCCGGAATTTCAGGTTGATGTCAGATTCGATCTCCTCCGCGGTCATCTCATTCAGCTGATCCGGCGTATAAAGCAGCGAAAGCTCGGCTTCCGTACGTCCCTTGCGGATCTCCAGAAAATGCTTCGTGGACGTCAGATACTGGCCGCGCATCTTCAGGAAATAGACCGGGATGCCGTAATGTTTCAGGAATTTTCCCGTTCCCGGCACGACCGGCTGGTTCGTTCCGTAGATGGAGCTCATGCCTTCCGGCGCGAACGCGACGACGCCGTTCTGCTTGATGATCGAATGCATCGCGCGCATGCCGCCGAAGTCCTGCGTGAAGACTTTTTTCGGAAGAATCCTGTTCAGGATGAAGACGAGATAGAGATGGGAGCGGAAGAATTCGCTGTAGCCCGCGACCATATTGTATCTGGTCGGATAGGCGGCCTTCATCGTATACAGGTGATCCAGACGGGACAGATGGTTCCAGATGAGGAAGCAGGGACCTTCGCGCTTGTTGATGTCGTCCTTTACGACGATGTGCGGGTTGTATGCCGGAAGAAGGACGGTGGATCCGATGACCCGGTAGAGCAGGGTGATGAACCGTCCGGGCGATTTGTATTTTCTTGATGCCAGTTTTTCCTGGTAGGTTTTCTTTTTTCCTTTTTCGGGAGACGTCGAGAGGTTGTTCGGCATGGCCGGCCTCCTGGTTCAATGATGATTCGGACGACGGTCCGTCAGACGGTCTGATTGTTCTGCTCGAATTTCCAGGCGGACGCGCACATGTCCTCCAGAGACCTCACGGCCTTCCAGCCGAGTTCTCTTTCCGCCTTGGACGGATCCGACCAGCACTCGGCGGTGTCGCCGGGACGGCGGGGCGCGATCCGGTAGGGGACCTTGACGCCGGTGGCTTTTTCGAACGCGTGAATGATGTCGAGCACGCTGTATCCTTTGCCGGTCCCGAGATTGTAGACGAAGCGTCCGGGCGTTTCGAGGCACTTCATCGCCGCGACGTGGCCTTCGGCCAGGTCGCAGACGTGGATATAGTCGCGGATGCCGGTCCCGTCGGGCGTCGGATAGTCGTTTCCGAACACGGACAGTTCCTTCAGCACGCCTTTCGCGGCGCGCGTGACGTAAGGCATCAGATTGTTCGGGATCCCGCTGGGATTGTCGCCGATCAGTCCGCTCGGATGCGCGCCGATCGGGTTGAAATACCGGAGGAGGACGACGGTCCAGTCCGGCTCGGCCTTCTGCAGGTCGGACAGGATATGCTCCAGGAACAGTTTGGTCGAACCGTAGGGATTTGTGCATTCCTGCGTCGGGAAGTCCTCGCGGATCGGGACGCGCTCCGGGACGCCGTAGACGGTCGCCGAAGAGGAAAAAATGATCTTTTTGCAGCCATGCTTCCGCATGACTTCCAGCAGATGGAGAGTGCCGGTCAAGTTGTTGTGATAATATTCCAGCGGCTTCTGCACGGATTCCCCGACCGCCTTCAGGCCCGCGAAATGGATGACGGCGTCGATGGAGTTTTCGCTGAAGACGGTCTCCAGCGCGTCCTTGTCGAGCATGTCCGCGCGGTAGAATTTCGGGCGGACGCCGGCAATCTTTTCGATCGCGTCCAGCGTGCGGATGTCGGAATTGCAGAGGTTGTCGGCGATGACGACGCCGTGACCGCGGGAAAGCAGTTCAACGCATGTGTGGGAACCGATGTATCCGGTTCCGCCGGTGACCAGTAGGTTCATATGCCTTAATTCTCCAAATCTTTTCTTTAATATTTAATCAGTACATTATATACCACTTGAAACCTCTTGTCAATACCGCGGAAGATATCCCCGCATTCGCCGTTTCGTGCCGGCCGGTCCGGCCCGGAAAACAAAAAAGGCGGTGCCGTCCTTTTCGGGCAGCATCGTCTTTTCCGGTTGGATTGACAATTAACTCTGGAAGAGAACATGCAATGCGGGCAGTCCGGTCTCCGGGTCGATGACCGTGTAGTGAGAGCACCCGGGCGTGTCTGACGGAAGCGAGCCGCGGCTGCCTCCGGTCATGAGCGCCGATTTGTAGTAGATCGCCTTCTGCATTTTCGTGTCTTCCACATAGACGGCTGCGGTCGTGCCGTAAGACTCCAGCGTGACCCCGGAATCCACCATCAGGCAGGTCTGGCTGTCCTCGCTTCTCAGAAGGATCCCGTAGGGGAGCGCGTTCGACGCGTTCACTGTCAGCGTTCCCGTCCCGGTCACCGTCAGGCTTCCGCCGTAGCCGAATCCCCAGACGAGCAGGTGATCCAGCGCGTTGGTCCCGACGACGTTCAGCCTGAGCCCGTTGCCCATCAGGTTGATGTTCAGCGCGGGTCCGGTATAGTTGTTCAGCGTGATCGTGTTCGTCGACGCGTCGTAGGTGATTCCGGGAACCGTCACGGTCGTGATACCGGCGGGGACATAGGCGGTTCCCGCGACGATCCACGAGAAGGACGATCCGTTTTCGATCCGCACGAATTCCTCGTTCAGGATGCCCCACCCGGGAACGTTCCCGTTCGGAGAAAGGTTCGGGAGCGACGGGAAGGACGCGTCCGCGGTTTCCGTGGCCGAAGAGGACGAGCCCGCGAAGATATCCAGACTGAGCGGGTCGTAGCCGACGGACGCGAACAGGATCGACGTCGCGGCGACCGTCGCGGCGACCGGCATCAGGAAAAACCGTTTGACGCGGTCTCTGCGTTTTTTTCCGGCCGGATCGCCGGCGTCCGCATTTCCTACGCCTGTTTTTCTTTCCTTAGTGCCGGCTGTCTCACCGTCGGAAGGCGCGAAAAACTCGCGCGGGACCGAACCGTCTTCCGGCGGCAGATCTTCCGCAGAAGCTTCTTTCGCCATTGCGTCTTCCGGCGGCAGCGCGGAGTATTCTGGAGGGAGAGAAGAGGATGAAACATCCTCCGGAAGCTGTCTGTAGTCCATGTTTCGGTAACGGATCCCTTCTGAAGATGCTGTCCTGTCTTACTTTCTGTCCGTATGGACGTCCACCTGCGGGAAGGGACACTCGACGCCGAGTTTCCGGAAGCCGAGCAGCAGGTCGTGGTTCAGGATGCGGCCGCCGGAATAGATGTCCTTCTCGTCGACGTTGACGATGAAGCGCAGGATGACGGAACTTTCGGCAAGTTCCTGCACGCCGAGATATTTCGGCGGATTTTTCATCAGATCGGGATGCGCGTTGAAGATCTCCTCCATCAGTCCGGGGATCTCCGACTCGAGTTTTTCCAGATCGGTCCCGTAGGGGACGGCGATGTTGGAAACGCTGCGCGAGAGCTTGTCCGAACGGTTCAGGATGTTCTTCATGTTGGAGTTGTTGACGATCTTGACGTTGTCGCCCGGGTCCGCGATGCAGGTCGTGCGGATGCCGATGGAGATGACCGTTCCGCGGAATCCGTCGACCTCAACGATATCGCCGACGTTGTACTGGTTTTCAAAAAGCATGAACGCACCGGTGACGACGTCCGAAATGAGGCTCTCCGCGGAGAAGCCGACCACGAGCGCGATGATCCCGACGGAAGCGACGATCGTCGAGACGTTGACGCCGAGGATGGTAAGGCCCCAGCACAGAATGACGATGCCTGCGATGTATTTGAGCATGCTGGAAACGATGGAGAGAATGGAGCGGACACGGTGGTTCTGCGGCTTCGGCAGCCCGAGCAGGAAAACGGCGAGCGTTTCAACGAGCAGCACGGCCGCGACCATGATCAGCAGTTTCCAGAGCGTTTCAAGATTCCAGTTGAGCCCGATGAAGTTCTCCCAGCGGAAGATGTTCAGGGCAAACCCGACCGGGATCAGGACGGAAAGGAGCGCGGCGCATACGATCAGCCGGATCAGAAAACTTTTTTTCATA
>CACZRJ010000207.1 GCA_902783535.1 uncultured Ruminococcus sp.
AAAACCAAAGCGCGCAATACCGCTTACGATGCAAGAATACTGTCGATCCTTGATCAAAAAGCACTCAATCTGACAGACCTGTCCAAGAAAATGGGATACAAAGGTATCACGCAAAAGCTGAAAAAGGCTGTTGAGGCGCTTTGCGTTACCGGGTTGATCGAAAAGATACCGTCTGAAGAGTACGGGGTGCTATTCCGCAAAAAGTTGTGAATGACTCATGACTGAAGTCAAAAGCTTCGTGGGGGCTCAGTTGCCTTCGCCCGGCACAGGGTGGACACTGGCTGGAAAAAATTTTTGCTTTTTTCTACTTTTCGGATCCGTTTTCCTTCTTCCCCGTCAGCGCACCGATCAAATTACCTACGAGATTTCCGGCCAGCGCCTCCGCGCTCTTCCCTTTCAGCAGCTGCATGGCGTCCTTTTTCGTCTGCGCGTCGGCCTGCCGGTATGCCTCGACCAGTTTGCGTTCCGTAGCTGTGACCTTCATGGACGTCGTCGATGCCCCTGCAGGCGGTCTGCTTCCGGAAGAAGACGAAGTTGAAGCGCTTTTCGCCGCGTCCAGCAGCGACTTCTGCGTCACCCCGGTCGCTTTCGCGATCTGCTTCAGCTGCTCCGTCGTGAGTTCCTTTTCCCCGCGCTCCGCCTTTCCGAGGTCGGACGCCGAGCAGTCTTTCACTTTCCTCGCCAGTTGTTCCTGCGTATATCCCTTCTCAAGACGCGCGCTTTTGATCAGCGCGCCCACTTTTTTTCTCGCAGCAGCCGTCATTTTTTTCTCTCCTTCATTTTCCTTTTCTGCATTGTACCGTATTTCGCCGAAAATGTAAAGATTCGGGCAAAAGAAAAGCGAAAAAAGATTGCAATCAGCGACAACTAATGGTAAAATGATGGAAAATCTCAGTGATGCGATCCGCATCATTCCCCGGAAGGAATCCTCCCATATGTGCCTGATCTCGTATTTCAGCTTCAAAGCGGTCTTCGGCCGCAAGCATCCGCCGCTCACGTCTTCCCCGAACAGGAAGAAGACGGCGATTTCTTCTGCCGCCGATTATATGATGGGTCCGCATTATCAGGAATACCAGGACTATCTGAACGGACTCGGAAAGATCGCCGACGAATACGCGTTTGAAAAACTGACGGTGCGTTCGGACGATGGGCTCCTGCTCGCCGGACACCTCTACCGGATCCCGGGGAACGCTTCGAACCGGACGGCGGTCCTCGTGCACGGCTACGGATCGAACGGACTGATCGCCTTCCACGCCGTCGGCCGCGAATTCATCCGGAGAGGATACAACATCTTTCTGATCGACAACCGCGGCTGCGGAGAAAGCGAAGGCAACTGGACGGCGTTCGGGCAGCGCGAGAAGGACGATCTGATGGTCTGGATCCGCGAGCTTGTCCGCCTTTTCCCGGACGACAGGTTCGTTGTCCACGGAAATTCCCTCGGCGGGACGGCCGTGTGCATGGCTTCCTCCAACGTCTTCCCGGAACAGGTCAAGGCGCTTTCCGAAGACTGCGGATTCAATTCCACAGTCGAACAGCTGACGCACATCTGCGAAATGAACCACATTCCGAAATTCCTTGTGAAAACCATGGAACCATGGTTCAGGCACTACAATCATACAGGATATTCCGAGCATACGGCGCTGGAATCCGTTTCCGCCGCCACGCTTCCGATGTTTTTCGCGCACGGAAAAGAGGACAGATACGTCCCCTGTGAAAACGCGGAAAAGCTATACGACGCATGCCCGACCGAAAAGGAGCTGATCATCCTCGACGGCCGCGCGCACGGACAGGCATGCATGTCGGAACAGACATATTACGACCCGCTGTTCGCGTTTCTGGACCGCTTCTGCGGTCCCGCGGAAGCGAACAGGATCGCGGGCTGACGAAAACGACGGGACCCGCGCGGTCCCTTTTGTGCCGAACAGAACGAGAACGGAGGTATCCAACCATGCGGAAACGAATCGGGCCCACCCTCCGGCGCGCCGCAAAAGCGGCCGCCCTGACGACCGCGCTGATCTGCCTGCTGGCCTGCTGCCTGCCGGCGAACGCTGCGAAGGAGGAAAGCGACATGTCGGGTGAACTGAACATGACCGTCGACGAACTGAAAGAAATACTCCGGGCGGAGATCCGGTACATCGAGGAACTGCAGTACCCGAACGGCGCGATCCCGGACATGCGTCCGGCCGGCGTCGACGAGGGGCAGACGCTTCCCGTGGCGAACGGATTTGACCCGTCCGTATACAGGCACTGGTCGTCCGCCAGAATGATCCCGTATTTTTCCGACGCGGCGGTCCTGGGCGTCATCCGGGCCTGCGGCGTTCTCGGAAAGGACGATCCGCTGTACGAGACCGGAAAACAGATCTCCCGGAAATATCTGGAATGGTATATCTCCCATATGAATACGGCCTCGTCCGATCTGAACGGGCTCGCCGGGACCGTATACGACTACCGGATCTACCTCAGCCCTGCCGGAGAGGTCGCGGAAGTGCGTCTGCACGACGTGAACGCTTACAAATACGCGAACGAGAAAGACAATCCGAACGATTACGATTCCACCGATTCCTACGCCGCCGCCTTCCTTCAGCTGATGGAGGAATACGCTTCCCTGTTCGACGAAACCTATCTGCAGGACAAGGAGGAGACCGCGGACGCGCTGATCGGCGTGATCCGGGCGACATACCTGCCGAAGCTCGGTCTGACCGGCGCGAAGCCGAACTACATGGTCTGCTATCTGATGGACAACTGTGAAGTCCGCGACGGGCTGATGTCGGCCAAACGGATCTACGAGTCCCTCGGGAAGCAGGACAAGGCCGACGAGGCGCGCAGACTCGCCGAGGACATCCGCAGGGCGGTCGCCGAAAAGATGTACGACGAAACCGCGGGACTCTACCGCTACGGTCTGTTCGACAACGGATCCCCCATAGAAAAGGCGGATCTTTCCAAATTCTATCCCCAGGGCGCGTGCCAGCTCTTCCCCGTTCTGTTCGGGCTCACGGACCCGGACGACGGGAAAGCGTCGTCCGTATATAAGAAATTCTGCGCGGAATTCTGCAGAGACGGGTCGAATATCAAGAACTGGTCGACCGGACGTCTGAAAGACGACACCTACCCGTGGACCATCCTGCTCCGCGCGGTCGTACGCATGAAGGACTGGAAGACGGCCGGCGTATTCATCCGGACGATGAACCGGAATTACGTCGTGCCAAGACATCCCGCTCCCTACTACTGCGCCGAGGCGGGACATCTGATGACTGCGATCGCGGAGATCCTGCCCGCGCTGGAAAAAGATCAGGAAGGAAAAGACCCGGCCGGAAACGTTTCCGCGGAGATTTCGGCGCCGTCCGGAACGGCGACGGAGAGCGAAACGGAGGTCGCGCCTCCCGAAGAGCGGAATTCCAGCCCGGTCCCGTGGATCGTCGCGGGCGTCGCGGCGGCCGCGGCGGCCGGCGCGCTGATCGCCGTCCTTGCAATCAAAAAGAAGAAAAAAGCCGGCTAAGCCGGGAAAACCGGCTCGCCGTGAAAACCGGCCAGACCGGATACATGTCATCATTTGAACGGAGGACATCGCCATGGCCTTTTACCCCAACAACAAAAAAGACGATCCGGCGGAATTCGAAGACGTTTACGCCGGTCCTGGAATGATGGACGAGATCGACACGCCGGAAGGACCGGAACAGGAGCCTGAAGCGCCGATATCGCCGAAGAAGAGACCCGACCCCGACAGGGGGCCGATCAGGTGCGTCTACGCGGGTCCCGAATACTTCGCGAAAAGAAATCATCCCGAGGAGCCGGTTTTCGAAGCCGTCTACGCCGGCCCCGACATGATGGACGGAACCGAAAGCCCGGACGATCCGGATTCTCCGGAACCGGACGATACGCAGACGGAAGAAATTTGCGGCGAAGAAAGCGGACCGGAAGAGGAAAAGCGTCCGGAAACGGCCGGCGGCGAAACGCCGTACCCGAATCAGGACATGCGCGGCCCGGATCCGAACCAGTTCATGACCGTCTACGCCGGCCCGCAATACTTTACGGACTACTCCCTCAACAGTCCCATAGGCGCCTTCGCGCCGCAGCCGATGACGCCGGAACCGAGAAAGACCTGCCCGCAGTGCGGGTATTCCGCGAAAGCGAAGGACAATTTCTGCACGAAATGCGGATTCCGGTTCCCGAAGGACTTCTGCCCGCAGTGCGGAGCGAAACTGTTCGATGGCGCGAAATTCTGCACGGAATGCGGAGCGAAACTCTGACATGGCCGGCTTTCAGCTGAAAAGCGCCGTCTGGGAGATCACCCTCGCCTGCTGCTTCTCCTGCGCCTACTGCGGGTCCGGCGGCGGAAAAGCGAGAAAAGACGAACTCACGACGGACGAATGTCTCGACGTCGCGCGTCAGCTCGCGGACCTCGGGTGCAGACGCGTGTCCATGATCGGCGGCGAAGTTTTCATGCGGCCGGACTGGACGCGGATCGTCAGCGCGCTGACCGGACGGAAGGTCAAGGTCTGCGTCATCACGAACGGATTCGCCATGACGGAAAAGATCCTTTCGGATCTGAAAGCCTGCGGCGTCGAATCGGTCGCCGTCTCCGTCGACGGGCCTGAGGACGTGCACGACGCGTTCCGGCAGAAAGGAAGCTACGCGCGCGCGATGGAAGCGCTTCGGACGATCACCCGGAACGGGATCCCCGCGTCCGTCATCAGCGCGCTGCGCGCCGACAACGCCGTCCGGCTCGAAGAACTCTACCAAACCCTGAAGGAGATCCCGATCTTCGCGTGGCAGCTGCAGGCATGCTCGCCGATGGGAAACGCGAAAAAGAACGGCGTCGACGTCCGCTTCGACGCGGGACAGGTCATACGGTTCGTGACGGATCATCTGAAAGACGCCCCGTTCATGCTCGGCATCGCCGACAACATCGGCTACTATACCGAGGACGAGCCGGTCCTGCGCGGACGGCCGGGCGGGACATTCACCGGCTGCGGCGCCGGCATCACGTCGATCGGCATCGACAGCGTCGGAAACGTCCGCGGGTGCGAATCCATGTACGACGACCGCTTCATTGAAGGAAACCTGCGCTCCCGGACCCTGAAGGACATCTGGGAAGACGAAAACAGTTTCGCGTACAACAGGCGCTTCCGGGTGGAAGACCTGAACGGACGGTGCAAAGACTGCCCCGTCGGCGGACTGTGCGCCGGCGGCTGCCGTTCCTACAACTTTTTTACCAACAGCGGAAACCTGTACGAAAACCTGCTCTGCGCCCGGAAACGACAGGACGGGCAGGCAATACATTGAAAAAAGGAGAAAAGAACAAATGGAAAAGCAAACGATCACGATCACGATCACAACGTCCGGCGAAAAATGCGAGATGACCGACGAGGAGATCGTCTCCTGGTACAGGACGAACGTGGAGAAACTGTTCGAGCCGGCCTACGGAACGCCGGAGATCGACGTGAAACTCGAGCGTCAGGAACTCTGAGACAAACACGAGAGGCTGTTTCCGGACCCGGCATGATCTGCCGGGCGGACGACAGCCTCTTTTCTGTTTGAAAAAACGCGGGATGCCCGAGGAAAAGAGGCTGTGCGGGCCCGCCTTTCAGGCGGGCTTTCGACAGCCTCTTTTACATTTTTCCTTATTTCTTCTTCCTGCCGAAGATGACGTAGACGATCACGGCAATGACCGCGATCGCGGCGAGAACGACCAGGACGAACGCCCAGAGTTCCAGCCCGAGGATGCGGACGGGATCGGACTGCTCCGGCGCGCCGGATTCAGCGGGAGAAACGCTTGCCGGTTTCGATTCGTCCGGTTTGGACGCGGACTCTGCGGGTTCCTCCGCGGAAACCGCTTCGGAAGGCTCTACGGATGCATCCGCGGATGCATCCGCGGATGGTTCTTCGGATGGCTCCACGGATACATCCGCGGACGGTTCTTCGGAATCCGGATCATCCGTATCTCCGCCGTCTTCCTCGACCAGTTCGAGCTTGCGGACAGTGATGACGCCGCCGCTGACGGAATAGACGAGAATTCCGGTGAACGTCAGCTTCCCGTCGACCACCAGGGATTTGTCGAACGGAGAACTGTCGTAGTTTTTGACGCTTTCGATCAGATCCGTCAGCTTCATCGTTCCCTTGTAGGTCGCGCTCATCAGATCGCCGCTTCCGGCTTCGTAATTGACGTCGCCGAGCGCGGAGTTGGAAAGCGGGAAATTGAAGTTGCCGAACAGGAACGTGATGTTCGTATTGCCGGCGTCAACGTCAAAATCGTATTTCAGAGACGTTTTTGCGACGTCCACGGTGATCGGGTCCGCGTAGACGCACTGCGTCGCGGGCCATGTCCCCCCGATGCTGCCGGAGAACACGTAGTTTCCGTTGCCGTCCTTGCCGAGTTCGACGGATACGCCGCCGTTCGGGAAGTCGTCCCAGTGGTCGTCGTCGTTGATGAGCGGGTATTTCACGCCTTCGGCGGACGACTGCAGCGGGACGCAAAGGACAGAAGCGAGCAAGGTGAGGATCACCAGAAGAGTCAGTGCTTTTTTCAATTCGAAATTCCTCCAGTCGGATGATCAGTGACCGTTATGCCTTCTTCTTCGGGATCAGCGCGATGACGACGCAGGCGATCGCGACGACGCCGATGCCGATCAGCAGCCAGCCCCACCACGGGAATCCGCCCGACTGCGCGGCAGGCGCCTCGGAGGACGCCGGCGCTTCGGAGGCGGCGGGTTCTACGCTGCTTTCGACAGGCGCGGCTTCAGACGGTTCTTCGGAAGGCTCAACGGATGCATCCGCGGAAGGCTCTTCAGAGGGCTCTTCAGAAGGCTCTTCAGAAGGCTCTTCAGAAGGCTCTTCGGAGGGTTCTTCAGACGGTTCTTCAGACGGTTCTTCAGACGGTTCCGCGGACGTCTGCGCGGGGAGATTCTTGGACTTGTAGACCGCGGTCGCGGTGCCCGCGCCGGTGGCGGCGGCAAGATCGATGCCTTCAAGAACGAGATACTGGCCTTTTTCCATCTCCATGGCGGCGTTCTTGCCGTAGACGTTCGGATACTGGTCGGCCTGCGCCGGATCGGACGTGGAGGAATGGATGAGGACGGCGACCTGGCCGTCTTTCAGCTTGACTTCGGACGGAACGTCGCCTTTGCCGGCGATCGGATCCTTCACGAGTTTCAGGATATTGTCGCTGACGATCTCGCACCACAGGGTGATCGCCCATTTCGGGTTGCAGGACTCGTACATTTCCTGGGTGGTGACGACGACGCCGTCTTCACCGGTGATCTGTTGGTTCACGCCCTTGATCTGGAAAACGAATCCGTCTTCCGCGGACGCGGGAATCACGAACGCCGCCAGCATGACGCAGACGACAGCGACGCAGATG
>CACZRJ010000208.1 GCA_902783535.1 uncultured Ruminococcus sp.
GGCACCGACAACATCACCGCGCTTCTCATCTGCGAAGACGGCCGCTGAGAACGGCTGAAATACAATATATACAGTTAAGGAAGAAACATGAACGATTATTCCAACTACATCGGAAAACTGCTGGACAAACGCTACCGCATCCTCGAAGTCGTCGGGATGGGGGGAATGGCCGTCGTCCTGCGCGCCGAAGACACCGTCATGAACCGGACGGTCGCCGTCAAGATCCTGAACGACGAATACAACGGGAATCCGCAGGCGGAGGCGCGCTTCATCGACGAGTCCAAAGCCGTCGCGATGCTGTCGCACAAGAACATCGTCAACGTCTACGACGTCGCGATCTATCCGGACATGAAATACATTGTCATGGAATACGTGGACGGCATCACCCTGCGCGAATATCTCGACAGGCAGGGCGCGCTCCCGTGGAACGAGGCGTGCATCTACGTTCTGCAGATCCTGCGGGCTCTGGAGCACGCGCACAGCAAGGGCGTCATCCACAGGGACATCAAGCCGCAGAACATCATCCTGCAGAAGAACGGCGATATCAAAGTCATGGACTTCGGCATCGCGAAGATCCCGACGTCCGAAGACGCGAACGCGCGGGAGAAGGCTGTCGGGACCGTCTACTACATCTCTCCGGAGCAGGCGAGCGGCAAACCGACCGGCGCGTATTCCGACCTCTACTCGGTCGGCATCATGCTCTATGAAGCCGTGACAGGCGTTCTTCCGTTCGTCGCGGACTCCCCCACCGCCGTCGCCGCGATGCAGGTCAACGCGGAGCCTCAGAACCCGAGAGACCTCATGCTGACCATTCCGGTGAGCATCTCGCAGATCATTCTGAAAGCCATGATGAAAGATCCTGCGGACCGTTTCCGCTCCGCGCATACGATGGGAAAGGCGATCGAGTGGGCGCTCCGGAATCCGGACGTCATCTTCGCGCTGACCGACGCGGACTCGACGGCCATCGGAGAAGCGAACGTCGTGTCCATCGATATGATCGACACGGCGGAGATCAAGCCGTACGAAGACGAGGAGATCGAGCGCACGGTCGGCGGGCGTCTGAACAGCCAGTGGCCGTGGAACCGGAGGAATTCCGGCGCGAACGCGAATTCAGGTGATCAGGAGAGCGGAAAAAAGAAGAAAAAACGGAAAAAAGGAAAACACAGCGGGACCATGTTCCCGATCATCCTCGGCATCGCGATCCCCTTCCTGATCGTCGCCGTCGTCCTTGCCATTCTGCTCGGCGTCACCTTCATGAAGAACATGGGATTCACAGACAGTTCCGTCTGGCAGATGCAGCCGTTCAAGACGATGTATTCCATCTACACGACCTTCTTCCACAATCCCGGATTCAACGAAGTCGTACAGGAAGAGGCCACCTTCCCGAATCTGATCGGCATCACCTACGACCAGGTGCTCGTGTCGCAGCTGCAGAACGGCACCTACGGACACGATTTCGAGATCAAGGAGGGCGCGGTCACCTACACGAACAATCCGAGCTTCGAAGACGGAAAGATCATTCATACGGAGCCCGGCGCGAACGCCATCCGAAAAGGCGTCAAGAAAAACGGGAAGACCGTCTACACATTCACGAGCATCATCGTCAACAAGATCCAGACGACCAGCGTGATCCCGGACGTCGTCGGCTTCACCAGAAGCGACGCGCGCGTCACGATGATGAACAGATACGGGATCCCGAACGAGTCCATTCTGTTCGAAACGGAAACGGATCCCGTCTACAACAACATGTACGACGGTCAGGTCACGCGGACGGTGCCCGCGGCCGGAGAGATCTACCACAAAGGCGACGTCGTCGTCATCTATATCTGCTCCCGTCCGGAAAGCCTGACGACCGGGCAGATGCCGGAACTCGCCGGCGTTGACGTCAATTACGCCATCCGCCTTTGCGAATACAGCCTTTACCGCGTCGAGATCGTCGACTTCCCCATGGTCGGCGGGAACAACACCGTCCGGGAGCAGAGCGTTCCCGCGGGCACCGTCTCCGACAAGGGAACGACGGTCATCCTGACGGTCAGCCGTCCGATGAACAGCATGCCGTATCTGCTGAACACGACCCTGACGGAAGCGGAACAGCTGCTCACGGAAATGGGCATCCCCTACCGCGTCGAACTGTTCGGCGGCGTCTATGCTTCTGACACGGCCGTCTCCACGCGCGACACGGACTACGAAGCCCAGATCGAACGTCTGAACCTCATCGGAGGATATCCCGTCGACTACAGAGACCAGTTCACGACCGTCATCTTCCAGAGCATTGCCGCGGGCAGTCCCCCGTCGGATACCGAGCCCGTCGTCCTGATCGCGGTCAATTACGAAGATGAAACCTTCTGACGGATGTCTCGTTCTGCGGGGCCGGAACGGCCTTTACGACGTCGAGATGCCGGCAGGTGAAGGTTCTTCCCCCGCTTCCGTCCGCACCCTCGCGTGCAGGGCCGGCTCGAAGATCCGGAAAGACGGCTGGAAACTGTCCGCGGGCGACCGCGTGACCGTCGACGACAACGGCGACGGGACCGGATTCATCCGCGAGATCCTTCCGCGTTCCAACAGCCTGATCCGTCCGCCCGTGGCGAACATCGGACTGCTCGTGATCGTCGTGTCCGCGTCCGAACCCGCTCCGAACCTTTTCACGATCGACAAGCTGACCGTCGCGGCGGAGCATGAGAAGATCCCCGTCGCGATCGCCGTCACGAAGTGCGAGCTCGGTTCCGGAGAAAGCCTTGCGGAAGTCTACAGACGGACGCCCTACCCCGTCTTCCTCCTGTCGCACGGCGGAAAGGAAGGCGCAAAACCGCTGCTGGACGCCATGAACGGAAAGATCACCGTCTTCACGGGCGCGTCCGGCGTCGGAAAGTCCACGCTGATCAACACCCTCTTCCCGTCCGTCCGGGCGGAAGTCGGAGGACTGTCCGAGCGGATCATGAGAGGAAAAAACACCACGCGCGTGACCTCCCTGCACAGAGTCGCCGAAGGGACCTATCTCGCCGATACGCCCGGATTCACCAGTCTCGACATCACGCGCTACGCCGTCTTCCCGAAAGAAGAACTGGCGCCATTGTTCCCGGAATTCCGCCCGCATCTGACGGAATGCAGATACACCCACTGCACGCATCTCTGCGAAGAAGGATGCGGCGTTCTGAAAGCGATCGGGGAAGGAACCGTCTCCCCGTCCCGCCAGGAAAGCTATTCATCGCTCTACCGCGAACTGAAAGCGCACCCCGTCTATCTGAAACGCTCAGAAATACAACAAAAACAGGAAAGTGAAAAACAGCCATGAACAAATCGAAGCCCTTTGTCGGACATTACAATCCCGCGGACCTCATCACCATGGGCGGACTGATCTGCTCCGTCGTCGCCTGCTTCCTGCTCGCGCAGGGCTATTACATCGCCTCCATGTCGCTTTACATCCTCACGCTGATTGCAGACACGGTCGACGGAAAGGTCGCGCGGAAGCTGAAGATCTCGGACCCGCACGAGAAAAGCTACGGGATCCAGCTGGACAGTCTGTGCGACATGGTCACGTTCGGGTTCGTCCCGTGCGTCATGGCCTTCATGCTCGGATACAACAGTCCGTTCGACGTGATCATTTACGCCTTCTTCGCGACCTGCGGCGTCATCCGGCTCGCGCACTACAACACGGACGCGGTCCTCGCGAAGCCGGGAGAAAAGCATTCCGGGTTCCTCGGACTGCCCATCCCGCATTCCTGCCTTTACTTCATTCTGATGCTCGACATCCATCTTCTGACCGTTTCCGCCGACGGCGTCAACGGATTCGTTCACTGGCTGTTCCGTCTGTTCTTCCTCGGCCTCGGCGTCGCATTCATCCTGCGCTTCAATTTCCCGCGTCCGAACAAGAACGTCATGATGTTCCTCGGTATCTGGATGGTCGCCCAGTTCCTGGCGCTGATCATCATCGTCATCGCAAAAGGACTGCACTGAACCGTTTCCCGGAACCCGTTCCGGACCGGAAGCTGCATGCACCGGAGATCCGCCGGCCCGGAAGAGATTTTCTTCCGGACCGTTTTTTCAGAAATGATCCATCGTATCCGGCTTTTTGAGAAACCGTTCGAATGATTTTTCGTCTTAATAGATGAAGAACCCGCGCGGCGGAGCGAAAACCCCGCCGGAGAAAGGAAACCCGCATGGCCGAACAGAAGAAATCCAGAGATCTTTGCGGAGACGATACCATCGTTTCCCTCTTCTTCGCGCGCGACGAGAACGCGCTATCGGAGACGAAAAGGAAATACGGACATCTCTTCCGGTCGGTCGCGATGAACCTGCTCGGCGATCCGTCCGATGCCGAAGAATGCGAAAACGACGCATATTTCCGGCTGTGGAATTCGATCCCGCCGGAAAAACCGGTCAGTCTGCCCGCCTACGGCTGCAGGATCGTCCGGAATCTGGCGATCGACCGCATCCGCTCCGAAAATGCCCAAAAAAGGATCTCCGGGATCAGGGAGGAACTTGACGAGGCGATCCCGGACAAACCGGACGGCGCATTCGAATACGGGGAGCTGGTGACGTCCATCAACAGCTTCCTGCGGACATGTTCAAAGCAGGAGCGCGTTTTCTTTCTCCGGCGGTATTTCTTCGGCGACGGCCCGGACGACATCGCCGCCATGTGCGGCGTCAGCGCGTCCGCGGTGAAGTCGCAGCTGTTCCGCACGCGGGAAAAACTGAAAACCTATCTGAAAGGCGAAGGGTACGAACTATGAGAAAAGACACTGAAAACCTGTTCCGTGCGATCGGGGACGTGGACAACGACCTCCTTGACGAGGCGTTGGACTCGGAAAAGGAAAACGCGGAAGCCCGGCCCGCAAAAGCGCAAAGCCGGCTTTCACAGGAAAAGAAGCCGTTCCGCTGGCGGAAGATCCTTCCGCTTGCCGCCGCATGCCTCGCGGTCGTTCTGACGGCGGGGATCCTGATCCCCGTTCTGACGAACCGGGATTCCGGCCCGGGAACGCATCCGGATGTTTCGAACCCGCTGCTGGAGCAAAGCGGAGATCCCATCATCCCGGATCCGTCTTCCGTCGTTCTGCACAGCGGGGCCGGCGCTTCCGTCCCGGCTGCGCTGCAGAAACTGTCCGTCATTGCGGACGGCGGAAACAATGCCGGCAGAGCGGGCACCGCCGGTACGAAACTGCTGTCCGTCGACGGATCGCTCCTGGTCCGCACGGCTTCCGCATGCGACGCGGACACGGTCGCAGAATATCTGACCCTTTCACCTTCACTTCCCGTATCCGTCATGAAAATGTCGGACACGGAGTTCCGGATCTCGCCCGCGGGGAAAAAATTTGCCCCGAACACCGTCTACCGGCTGTCCGTCGGAGACCCGGAAAACCCGTCCTCCAGCTTCGCATTCCAGACGTCCGACGCGTTCCGCGTCCGCTCCTTCTTTCCGGCGGACGGCGCGCGGGACGTTCCGACCGATACGGGCATCGAGGTCGCATTCACCGAAGCGGTTGATCCGGAAGGGCTTTCCGGGTATCTGAAGATCCTTCCGGCGACGGAAGGACATTTCCAGCTGTCGTCCGACCGTAAAACGGTGATCTTCGTGCCGGAGCAGCCGCTGAAAAGCGATACGCTCTATTCCGTCCAGCTGTCCTCCGGCGTCAAATGCGTAAACGGGCAGACGAGCGAAACGGAAGCAGCGGTCCGTTTCCGGACGGCGTCCGCCAAAACGGAAACCTCGTCCATGACCGCTTCCCTGTCCCATGCGGACCGGAGAAGCGCATGCTATCCCGACACGATCTACAGTCCCGGCGAGAAGATCCGTCTGATCTCCAGGATCATCCGAACGGACACTTCCGGATTCATGAAGCCGGTCGTGGACGGTCTCTCCGTCAGAGCCGACGTCTACCGCACCTCGGACCGGGAAACCGCAAAGGAAACCCTGCTGGCCTATGAGCGCTCGGCCGCAATGCTGGAGTCTCCCGGGAAAGGGATCGATCTGTCCAAGTTCAGGCACGTTGCAGAATGGACGTTCAGATACGACGCGGAAACCGGATTCTGGGCGGCGGACGGCAGCTTCGACGCGGAAGGACTTTACGCAGTCGACCTGCACGCGTCCGGAGAATACGGCTCCGCTGCCGCGTTCGGACTGTTCCAGGTGTCGTCGCTCCGGTTCGCGGGCGCGTCTTCCGAAGGCAAGACCGTGCTGTTCGCGACCGACGACAAAGGGCAGCCGCTGGCCGGCGCGCGTCTGGACGGATATACGCTTTCCATGGGAAGCGTTGAAGAGGACTATCTGAGCGTTTCCCGTTTCTCGCTGTCTGCGGGAGACGACGGGATCGCAGTTCTGGAAAACGGGACCGGCAGTTCGGTGATCTTCACCGTCACGGACGGAAGCGGAAAAAAGACCGCCGTCGGATTCGACGGGATCCTTCCGAGCAGCACCGCGTCCTATTACATGAATTACGTCTATACCGACCGCCCCGTCTATTTTACGGACGACACGATCCGCTTCTGGGGGATCATTGCCGGACTGTACGGTTCGGACGTTCCGGAGGAAATGTATCTTTCCACCCGCCTGTCCTCCTCCAGAATCCCTGTCAGCGTCACGCCAGAAGGATATTTCGAAGGATCGCTCGAGCTGAAGAAACTGTCCGAGACCTATCTGACCCTCTCTTTCGAAAATGAGAACGGAAACGTCCTCGCCTCGACCTCCGTCCGCGTCACGGAAGAGGAAAAGCCCGTATTCCGCTCCTCCATCGAACTGGAAAAAGAATACTGCAGATACGGAGAAACCGTAAACGGCGTTTTCCGGCTGACCTTTTTCGACGGTACGCCCGCCGAAGGGTACCGGATCCGTCTGGACGGATATCCCTTCTCCCCCGCCGTGTCCGTCTCAGGCAATGTCACGGACAGAAACGGCGAAGTCAGATTCTCCGTGAAGACCGGTCCGTACAAAGCGTCCTCCATCCATCCGGCGACCGTCAGTATCTATGCGCAGACGAATGACGCCGGCGTCGACGTCATCGCGTCGCAATCTTCCTTCCGCTATTATTTCTCGGACTACGTTTTCGAAGCGGGCCGGGAAAAAGAGGGCGTGGTCGTCCGTCTGAACCATCTGGACCTGACGAACGAGCCGCAGAACGTGGCCGGAGCGCCGGCGGACGGCGAACTGTCCGTCCAGACGGTCAAATACGTCACGACCGTGACGAAAACGACCGTATACGACAACTATCTGAAACGCGCGCGGCCGTCCTACGCCGCCTCCACGAAGGAAACCGTCGTCAAATCGGAGCAGCGCGCGATCACCGGCGGCAGACTGGTCCTGGACTTCATCCCGGACGAAGGAAAGTATGTCCGGTATGCTTACAGGATCGCCTTCAGGGAACGCGGGAACAGCTACAATTACGAGATCGACGCGCAGACTTATGGAGAGCCCCGCTTCAGATGGTGGGATGACGACACATGCCGCATGAACGCCGACACGAGCGAATGCGTCGTCGGCGAGAAAGCCGTTTTCAGCGTGACGGCCGGCAACGGCGAAGTCATCCCCGCAGCCTATGCCGTCTTTTCCGGCGGATTCCTTTACGCTTCCTACGGGGAACTTGCCGAAGTGACGTTTACGAAGGAAATGATCCCCTACTGCACCGTGACCGGCTTCTGCTTCGACAGCCTGACGGGGCAGATGAAGTCCTTCTCAAGAAATGTCTATTACAAAACGTCCGCCAGAAGCGTCGACGTCGAAGTCAAAACGGACAGGGACGTCTACGCGCCCGGTGAAAAGATGACCGTTTCCGTCCGGAACCCGAAACTCGCAAACGGATACGCGCTGATCAGCGTCGTCGACGAAGCATGCTTCGCTTTGAGCGAAAAATGGGAAGAGAGCGGAAACGACATTCTGTCTTTCTTCCGCAGGTATGCTTCGACCGCCCCCGCGTCCTCCGGCTTCTACAACGCAGGCATGGGTTACGACGACGGAATCTATTATGATTACAGCGAATATTATTACGGCTACCGGACTTCGAACGGAACGCTCCGCCGCGTGTCCGTCCTGTCGCCGATCGCCGTTTTCGGACAGCCGACCGGCATTTCCCGGAACGGCGCGGACGGCGCGCCCGGCTCAGATTACTTCAAGGGGTCAAAGAACGATAACGCCATAGATGATCTCGACCCTGAGATCGCATACGAAGAGCCGAATGAGGACGGTCCTTCCGCAGGCGAGATCCGGATCCGGGAAAGATTCGAGAATTCGGCGGCCTTCGCAGTGGTTCCGCTGGACGGGACCGGCAAAGGCGTACTTTCCATCGATCTGCCGGACAATCTGACGTCCTGGCGTGTGACGGCCATCGCGATCAACGGACTGAAGGATCTTGCCGAGGTCTATGCAGGCGACGGGGTCAGCAATCTGATCTGCACCCTGCCCTTCCAGATCAAGGCGGACGTCAGTTCCAGATACGTCAAAGGCGACGACGTGACCGCCGGTTTCCGCTGCTTCGGTTCCGCTGCCGATGGGAACGCTCTCTACACAGTTACGCTGGAAAACGAAAACGGACAGCGCGTCGGAACAGCGTCTATGGAAGCCGACGTCTCCCGTTATGCATATGTTTCCTTCGGCAGGCTGGAAACGGGCAGCTACGTCCTGACCGCGACCGCGTCGAAAGGCGAGCACGCCGACGGCGTCCGTCTGACGTTCGACGTCGTCCCTTCTCAGCATGTGATCGACCGCGTGATCGACCTCCCGACCGCGTCCGTTTACCGGATGAATGACCTCATGCCCGACGTCGCGGCATTCCCCGCGGAGATCATCGTGAGGAATACCGGTGAAGGAGAAGGTTTCGTCCGTCAGGTCCTCTCGCGCCTGTCCTACGACCGCTCGCACGGTTTCCGTTCCGACGGCGTTCTCGCCGCGGCCGCCGCGAAGAAGACGCTCTCGCGCCTGTATGGAACGGAGGACGACACGGAAACGCCCGTGTCCGAACTGATGTCCATTTTCAGTACGAGAGGAATGCTCACGCTCTTCCCGTATTCCGAATGCGACCCGGCCCTGACAGCCGTCGCGCTGGAACTGATGCCGGATGCGGTCCCGTCCGTCTCTTCCGCCGCCTCGTATTACGAATCCATGCTGACAAGGAAGAATCTGACCGAGACGGAACTTTGCATCGCGCTCTACGGTCTCGCTGCCACACGGCAGCCGGTCCTTTTGGAACTGTGCGAAGTGTGCGACCGCGCTTCCGGATATCCGGTCGAAGCCAAGCTTTATCTTGCATGCGCGTTCGCGTCGCTCGGAGATTTCGCGTCTGCCGAAGCCGTTCTCAACTCCGTATTGGATACGCACGGAAGAAATGCCGGCGACAATGACGAAGCGCTGTATGTCATCGGCGACAACGGGGCGTCGGACAATGAAACGATCGTTTCGAACACGTCGCTCGCTCTCATCGCCGCGTCCTCCGCTTCCAGAGAAACCGCAGACAGGCTGGCCGGATATCTGGCCACCGTCCCGCATGAATACAGCGCGTCTCCCGATCTCGCGCTCGCGATGTACGCTTCCAGATATCTTCCGACCGGCTCCGGAGAAGAAAAAACGGTTTCCTACGTTCTGGCCGACGGAGAAGAAAAAACAGTCAAGCTGAAATTCGGCGAGCAGTTCAGACTTCAGCTCTTCCACGACGACTTCGCTTCCTGCGAACTCCGCACGGATCTGAATGTTTCTGTCAGAATGAAAACCTCGCCCGACCCCGAAAAGGAAACCAATGAGGACGGAAGCGTCCTGAAAACAAAAATCACGAAAGAGATCCGCGACGACATCGTCACACTGACGATCAGCGGAACGACAAACCGCAGATACGCTTCGTTCAGGATCGACGACGTGATCCCGTCCGGCGCGCGCTTCCTGACATATCAGAGAAACAACTGGGCATACAACGGGAATTACAGCATATCCGTCTGGCACAGGTCCGGTCAGCAAATGGAGGGCTATGCGTCCGTTCATTCGCCCAAAGAATCCAAAGGCGCGAGTGACATCTTCTGCGAACCGTACGACTTCGAAATCAGCGTTTCTTACGAAATCCGCGAAGCCATTCGGGGAACGTATGTGGCCGAATCGGCGATCCTGACGCCCTACGGCGGCGGACCTGAGTCCTGGTCCGAGCCGTTCACCGTCACTTTTGAAAGAGGAGAAGACGCCGTAAAAGCAGCCCTCGGAACAACCTGAATACAGGTATTCTCATTTCGCGGGTTTACGCCGGAATATCGGGCGGACACGGGCCGTCAATGAAGAAGTGAACCAAGGCGGCGCCTTCCGAAAACCGGAAGGCGCCGCCCGACGTATGCGTACGTCTTTTCGCGTCATTCGACGCTTTTTCTATGGTCGGGAACTCTTGTTCCTTTTTCTCTTCACGCA
>CACZRJ010000209.1 GCA_902783535.1 uncultured Ruminococcus sp.
CGCGGAAAGGACGACAGGGAGGCGCTTCTGGAAGGACTTTGCGACGGCACGGTGGATATGATCGCCACGGATCACGCGCCGCATTCCGCGGAGGAAAAGGCGCGCGGACTGAAGGGCAGTCCTTTCGGGATCGTCGGCCTGGAGACCGCTTTTCCCTTGCTTTACACCCATCTGGTGAAAAGAGGCGTTCTGTCGCTGGAAAAACTGACATCTTTGCTGTGCGACGCTCCGCGGAAACGGTTCGGGATCGCCGACAGCGGATACACGGTCTGGGATCTGAACGCAAAAGGGACCGTCGACAGCGCGGAATTCCTTTCAATGGGCAGATCGACGCCGTTCGAGGGATTTGAAATATACGGAAAATGCCTGCTGACCGTTTGTGGAGGCAGAGTTGTCTATGAAGGAAACAGAGGTAAGAAAAATGGCAAAGAGGACTGACATCAAAAAGATCCTTATCATAGGGTCGGGACCGATCGTGATCGGGCAGGCGGCGGAGTTCGACTACGCCGGAACGCAAGCGTGCCTTGCGCTGAAGGAAGAAGGCTACGAGGTGGTCCTGTGCAATTCCAACCCCGCTACGATCATGACGGACACTTCCATCGCCGACAAGGTATATATGGAGCCGCTGACGCTGGAATACGTTGCGAAGATCCTGCGCTACGAGCGCCCGGACGCCATCGTTCCGGGTATCGGCGGGCAGACCGGGCTCAACCTTGCGATGCAGCTTGAAAAGAAGGGCGTTCTGAAGGAATGCGGCGTCGAGCTGCTCGGCACCGACAGCCGCAGTATCGAACGCGCAGAGGACCGCGAACTGTTCAAGGAACTCTGCCAGTCGATCGGCGAACCGACGATCCCATCGCAGATCACCTACAATTTGGAAGAAGCGAAGCAAGCGGCCGCGGAGATCGGCTATCCCGTGGTGCTTCGCCCCGCCTTTACCCTCGGCGGGACCGGCGGCGGATTCGCCTATGACGAAAACGAACTGGAGGACGTTGCGATCAACGCTTTCCGTCTTTCCCCGGTCCACCAGGTGCTGGTGGAGAAGAGCGTGAAGGGTTTCAAGGAAATAGAGTTCGAAGTCATGCGCGATTCCTACGACAAGGCCATCACGATCTGCGGCATGGAAAACGTGGACCCTGTCGGCGTTCACACCGGCGACAGCATCGTGGTGGCGCCGATCCTTTCCCTGAACGAACACGATCTTAAAATGCTGAACGACAGCGCGATCAAGATCATCCGCGAACTGAAGATCGCCGGAGGCTGCAACGTGCAGTTCGCGCTGAATCCCGCGTCGAGCGAGTATTATCTGATCGAAGTCAATCCGCGCGTTTCCCGGTCGTCTGCACTGGCCTCGAAGGCAAGCGGATATCCGATCGCCCGCGTGACCGCGAAGATCGCGGTCGGCATGGCGCTGGAGGACATTCCGGTGGCGGGCGGCACCGCCGCGATCGAGCCGAGCCTGGATTACATCGTGGCGAAATTCCCGCGTTTCCCGTTCGACAAATTCACCGGCGCGCCGAACGATCTCGGCACGCAGATGAAGGCGACCGGCGAGGTGATGGGAATCGGCTCCACGCTGGAGGAATGCTTCCTGAAGTCGGTGCGCTCGCTGGAGATCGGCGCCGACAGTTTCCATCTGAAGAAGTTCGACAAAATGGAAACCGGCGCGATCAAGGAGTACATTAAAGTCTTCCGCGATGACGGCATTTTTGCCGTGACGGAGCTTCTGCGGCGCGGCGTTCCGGTCGAAGAACTGCACGAGCTCACCATGATCACCGGGCTGTTCCTCGAATCATTGAAGCGCATCGTCGACGGGGAAAATGCGCTGAAAGCGCATAAAAACGACCCGGAGGCGCTGAGGGCAGCGAAAATCATGGGCTTCGCGGACAAGACCGTCGCAGCGCTCTGGGACGAAGACGAACTTGAAGTGTGGAAAATGCGCCGCGAAAACGGCATTTCGCCGGTGTTCCGCATGGTCGACACCCTGCACACCGGAGAATACATCGCCTACCTTTATTCCTCATATACCGGAAAGAACGATTCACGGCTGACCGGGAAAAAGAAGATCGTAGTGCTGGGCGCCGGCCCGATCCGCATCGGACAGGGCGTGGAGTTCGACTATTCCACCGTGCACGCGGTTCAGACGATCAAGCGCAGCGGTTATGAGGCGATCATCATCAACAACAACCCCGAAACGGTATCGACCGACTACACCACCGCCGACAAGCTGTATTTCGAACCTCTGACGCCGGAGGACGTGATGAACATCATCGATTTCGAAAAGCCGGAAGGCGTCATTGCGTCTCTGGGCGGACAGACCGCGATCAATCTTGCCGAACCGCTGATGCGCCGCGGCGTGAAGCTGATCGGGACCGACTGCGAAGCGATCGACCGCGCCGAGAACCGCGACCTGTTCGAGCACCTGCTCGAGTCTCTGGAGATCCCGCAGCCGGCCGGAAAGGCGGTCACGAACATCGAAGACGGCGTGAAAGCCGCCGCCGAGATCGGTTATCCCGTGCTGGTGCGCCCGAGCTTTGTTCTGGGCGGCAGAGCGATGCAGATCGTCGGCAACGAAAGCCAGCTCAAGCATTATCTCAAGACCGCGGTCGAGATCGACGAGGACAAGCCCGTGCTGGTGGACAAATATATCCAGGGCAAAGAGGTGGAAGTCGACGCGATCTGCGACGGCGTGGACGTTTTCGTGCCCGGGATCATGGAACTGGTGGAGCGCACCGGCGTACACTCCGGAGACTCGATCAGCGTTTATCCGACTTTCAGCATTTCCGACAGGGTCAAGGGAACGATCCTGCGCTATGCGAAGAAACTCGGACTTGGCATCGGCATCAAGGGTCTTTACAACATCCAGTTCATCGTGGACGGCAATGAAAACGTCTATATCATCGAAGTCAATCCGCGCTCCTCGCGCACGGTGCCTTTCCTTTCAAAGTCGACCGGATACAGCCTGGCCGACATCGCGACGGAGGTCATTCTCGGTAGGAGCCTGAAGGAGCAGGGCATTTTCGGGATCTATCCCGACGAGAAGAAGCGCGTTTTCGTAAAGGTCCCGGTGTTCTCGTTCAACAAGATCCGCGGGCTGGACGCCTATCTTTCGCCGGAGATGAAATCCACCGGCGAGGCGATCGGATACGACGACAAGCTGAACCGCGCGCTTTACAAGGCCCTGCAGGCGAGCGGCATGCATCTGCAGAACTACGGCACGGTGTTCGCCACCATCGCGGACAAGGACAAGGACGAAGCGCTTCCGCTGATCCGCCGGTTCTACAATCTCGGATTCAACATCCAGGCGACGGAAGGCACGGCAAAATTCCTCAAGGCGAACGGTATCCGCACGCACATTCTGAAAAAAATCGGCGAAGGCAGCGACGAGATCCCCGAAGCGCTGCGCCAGGGACACATCGCCTACGTGATCAACACCCGCGATATCGGCGACGCCGACCAGGAGAGCGACGGTTACCGCATCCGCCGCATCTCCACCGAAAACAACGTCACGATGTTCACCGCGCTCGACACCGTGCGGGTGCTGCTGGACGTTCTGGAGGAGACGACGCTCACCATCTCCACCATCGACGCATAAAGGAAGTCATCATGAAACAGACGCTGCTGGAAATCACCGGAAACAAAAGAATCGCCGATCACGTGTTTCTGATGACACTGTCGGGAGACACGAGCGAAATCACACGTCCCGGACAGTTCGTGAACATCAGGATCGGCGGACTGTTCCTGCGCAGGCCGATCTCGGTCTGCGACAGCGAGCCGGGACGGCTCACGCTCATTTACAAAACGGTGGGCGAAGGGACGAAAAGGCTTTCGGAACTGCGCCCCGGCGAAAAGCTTGACGTCCTGACCGGTCTGGGCAACGGATACGACGTGAAGCCTTC
>CACZRJ010000210.1 GCA_902783535.1 uncultured Ruminococcus sp.
TAGACGTTGCCGTCCTCCTTGCGGGTCAGCGTGCAGGCGACGAAGTTCATCTGAGGAGTTCCGATGAATCCCGCGACGAAGATGTTGCAGGGGAAGTCGTACAGGTTCTGAGGCGTGTCGACCTGCTGGATGACGCCGTCCTTCATAACGACGATGCGGGTCGCCATGGTCATAGCCTCGACCTGGTCGTGGGTGACGTAGATGAAGGTGGTCTTCAGACGGATGTGCAGCTTGGTCAGCTCGGATCTCATCGACGCACGGAGCATCGCGTCCAGGTTGGACAGCGGCTCGTCGAGAAGGAAGACCTTCGGCTCGCGGACGATCGCGCGTCCGAGCGCGACACGCTGTTTCTGACCGCCGGAAAGCGCTTTCGGCTTACGGTCGAGTAGGTGGGAGATGTCGAGGATCTTGGCGGCTTCCTCTACGCGTTTCTTGATCTCTTCCTTGCGGACTTTTCTCAGTTTCAGACCGAACGCCATGTTGTCGAAAACGGTCATGTGAGGATACAGAGCGTAGTTCTGGAACACCATCGCGATGTCTCTGTCCTTCGGCGCGACGTCGTTGACGCGCTTGTCGCCGATGAACAGTTCGCCTTCCGTGATTTCCTCCAGACCGGCGATCATACGAAGGGTGGTCGTTTTTCCGCAGCCGGACGGGCCGACCAGGATCAGAAACTCCTTATCCTTGACTTCCAGGTTGAAGTCGGAAACGGCGGTGACGCCGCCGGGGAATCTCTTGTAGATGTGCTTGAAGAGAACGCTCGCCATATAATACCTCCAGTTGAGCATCCCGCTCTGCGCGGACTGACTCACAGTAAATTTTTAACATATAAATGATAGCAAAAAACCAATGAAAATGGAAGTGATGAACTGTCCAAAATTTTGCTGTCTGATTTATTGAATATGTATAAACATCAGTTCATATATTTCCGTCTCCGGACGCTGAGATCTCGGCGTCCAAAGCCTCGTATTCGGCGTACAGATCCGCCAGGGATCCCTCGATCTCCGCGATCTTCGCGCCGATCTCTCCGAGCCGGACGTAGTCTCTCATGACGTCCTCCCTCGTCTCTTCCTCCTTCAGGATCGTCACTTCCTTTTCCAGACGTCCGATGGCCTCCTCGACGGCGGCAAAGCGGTTTCGCGCGGCGCGCGCACGGTTTTTCGCTTTCTTTGCCTCCTCGAACGAAAGTTTCCCCTCGGAGGCTGTCTGAACGGCTGCCGTAGCGCCGGCCGCCTGCTTCTCTTCCTTCCGCTTCAGGTATTCCTCGTAGCCGCAACGGTACAGCTCGTATCCTTCGGGAAGGGACGCCCGGTCGAGTTCGAGGATGCCCGTTGCGAGTTCCTTGATGAAATACCTGTCGTGCGACACGACCAGAACGGTCCCGTCGTAGGCTTTCAGCGCTTCCTCGAGGGTTTCCCTCGAATCGATGTCCAGATGGTTCGTCGGTTCGTCCAGGATCAGCAGGCTGACGCCGCAGGAGATCATCTTCGCGATGGAAAGCCGCGCGCGTTCGCCGCCGGACAGGACGGAAACGGATTTGTACACGTCGTCGCCGCGGAAGCCGAACGTCGCGAGCATGTTCCGGATCTCCGACATGCCTTTTTCCGCATAAACGGACCAGAGCTCCTCCAGGACGGTGTTCGAACTGTCCAGCAGCTGCTGCTCCTGGTCGTAATAGCCGATCGTCTGGCTGTATCCGAGTTCGAACTGACCGCCGTCGGCGTTCTCCCGGCCGGTCAGGATGCGCAGCAGCGTGGATTTTCCCGTCCCGTTCGGGCCGAGCACGAAGAGCCTGTCGCCGAGGTGCATCTCGAACGAGAGGGAAGAGAACAGATGCTCTCTGCCGAAGGACTTTCTGAGCCCGCGGACGGAAAGAACGTCCTTCGAGCGCGCCGAAGAAGGCGCGATCCGGAAGGTCACACCGCGGGGCGCGTCCGCAGGCTTGGCGACGCGGACCATGCGCGCGAGCGCTTTCTCCCGGCTTTCCGCGGCGATGATGTTCCGCTCGCGGTTCCACTTCCGCTGATTGGCGATGAAGGCCTCGATGCGTGCGATCTCTCTCTGCTGGATCTCGTAGTGCTTCTGCTGCGCCTCCCGCATCTGCCTTTTCTTTTCCCTGAACAGGCTGTAGCCGCCTTTGTACATGAGCGCGTTCCCGTGCTCGATCTCCAGCGTGTCCGTCGTGACGCGGTCCAGGAAGAACCGGTCGTGCGAAACGATGAGAAAGGTCTTCTTCGAATTCCGGATGTACTGCTCCAGCCACTCGATCGCGGCGATGTCGAGATGGTTCGTCGGCTCGTCGAGCAGCATGACGTCAGGTTCGCTGAGCAGCAGCCGCGCGAGCAGAAGCTTCGTTTTCTGTCCGCCGGAGAGCACGGACGCGGGGGAATGGAATTCCTCGTCGCGGAATCCGAATTTCCTGAGCAGGGACTGCGTTTTTGCCATATACTCGTTGCCGCCGGAACGCAGAAATCTGTCCTGAAGATCCGTGAATCGCCCGATCGTCCTCACGTCGCCGGCTCCCGCCTGCGTGCGGAGATCCTCCAGCGCCTTCTCCATGGCCGTCAGATCGGAAAAGGCCTCGAGCGCAGTGCCGAGGATGTCCTTTTCGAAGACCTTGTCGTCGTTGATCTGCTCGAGACAGCCGATCGTTGTGTTTTTCTGCAGATAAACGCGGCCGGACGTCGGCTCCTTCGCGTTCGTCAGGATGGAGAGCAGCGTTGTTTTTCCGGCGCCGTTGACGCCGATGACGCCGACTTTCGCGCCGGATTCGACGGAAAAGGTGATGTCGCTCAGGATGGTCCGGATCCCGAGGTCGTAGCCGA
>CACZRJ010000211.1 GCA_902783535.1 uncultured Ruminococcus sp.
GAACTGATGGAAAACGGAGGGCATCTCCGCGGCTGGCGCGTCTGGACGGAAGAAGACATGCGCTTTCTTTCTTCTTCGCTCGCAATGCTGGAGAAGAAGTCGGACGGATTTCTTTTCGCCGTCGGCGACGGGAATCATTCGCTTGCGGCCGCGAAAAAGTGCTGGACGGAAAGAAAGAAGAACGGCGCCGATCCAGACGCGGATCCGTACCGATACACGCTGGTCGAGATCGTCAACCTGCATTCGGACGCCATCGTATTCCGGCCGATCCACCGTCTTCTGAAAGGCATCCGCGCCTCCGAACTGCGGAGCCGATTCCAATCCTATCTTTCCGAAAACGGGATACGTACGAAAGATGGAAGCGACATCCGGTTCGTCGAAAACGGGGAGATCCTGTCCGGCTGTTCTCTCGACTGCGGGCTGCTGCCCGTCCAGGCGGTGCAGCCCTTCCTCGACGAACTGATGAAGGAAAATCCGGACGTCAGCGTCGACTATATCCACGGAGACGGGGAGCTCCTCTCGCTGACGAAAAATACCATCTCCGGAAACGAGCATACGTCCGGGATCCTGCTGGAGTCCGTCCGGAAAGAGGACCTGTTCCCGGGCATCCGCGCCGGCGGACCGCTCCCCAGAAAAGCCTTTTCCATGGGAGAAGCGGACGAGAAACGTTTCTATTTCGAATCCAGAAAGCTGGTGTGATCATGGGTATCCTTCGTCCAAAAGCGAAAATCGGGCTGTTCGACATTCTCGCCGTCACGGCGGGCGGGATCGCATTGACGGCGCATCTGTTCATTTTCGTGACCGTCGTCCTACGGCAGTTCAACAGCGGATGGACGGCCGGCACCGTTCTCGAAACGGGGTCTACGATCATCTGGGTCGCGCAGGCCGCCACGATCCCGTTCCTCATTTTCTGTTTCGTATATTTCCTCATCAATCTGTTCGGAAAACGGAACCCTTCCATGCGGACGGCCGCCGGATGCGCGGTCGGTTTTTCCTTCGCGCTCTGGTTCGGCGCGATGCTCATCCTGTACGTCTGAAAAGGACATAGTCATGAAATTCCGCATCGATCACGACCTGCACATCCATTCCTTTCTGTCCGACTGTTCCAGAGACCCGAATCAGACGCCGGAGGCCATTCTCGAATACGCCGCGCGGAACCGCTATGCGGCCGTCTGCCTGACGGACCACTACTGGGACGCGTCGGTCCCCGGCGCGTCAAACTGGTATATGCCGCAGGACTACGCGCACATTTCCCGCAGCCTGCCTCTGCCGGAGCGGGAGAACGTCCGCTTTCTGTTCGGGTGCGAGACGGATCTGTCCGGAGAAGGAAGACTCGGCATCCCGCTTTCCCGCTTCCAAGATTTCGATTTCGTCATCATTCCGACCACGCATCTGCATATGACCGGATTCACGATCAGCAGGGAGGACGCTGACAATCCCGCCCGCCGGTCCGAACTCTGGGTGGAGCGTTTTGACGCCGTGCTGGACATGGATCTGCCTTTTCACAAGATCGGCATCGCGCATCCCGCCTGTCCGCTCTGCGGCGGAAAGGACTATCTGTCCGTCCTGGACGGCATTCCGGGCGCGGAACTGGAAAGAGTTTTTTCGAAAGCCGCTTCGCGCGGATGCGGCATCGAACTGAACGCGGGCGACTTCCGTTTCTCCGAAGCGGACGCGGAGACCGTGCTCCGGATCTTTCGCACCGCGAAAGGGTGCGGCTGCCGCTTCTATCTCGGCAGCGACGCGCATCATCCGAGCGGACTGGACGCGGCCGGACCGCTGTTCGAACGCGCCGTCTCTCTGCTCGGGCTGGAGGAAAAAGACAAGTTTCCGATCCCGTGCTGAACGGAGACAGAGAAAAGAAAAACAGCAGGACCTTCCGGTTTCGGAAAGTCCTGCTTTTCTGTCGTTTTTTCAGCGGAAGATCACTCCGCGGATTCCCATTCGTCCCGGAAGTATCCGCGCGAATCCGCGAATGTTCCGCCGGTTCCGCGGACGTGGATGCGAAAGTATTTCGCCTCCGGCGGGAGTTTGAATTCCGCGTGGTCGACCGTCAGTCCGGTTTCTTCCGGACGCGCGACGCCCGGCGTCTTGGAACCGTAGCGCATGATGATCTCCGACGCGGGCGTGGTCGTGACACGGACGGTCTGTCCGTCCGTTTCCAGCGACTTGATCAGCGGTCCGGAAGACGCGTAGAAGGAGCCGTTCTTCATGGCTTCGATGACCGACCCGTAAGACAGGCCTTCCGCGCAGATCATGGTGAATCCGCCGAAGGAGTCGCTTCCCGGACTGCCGAACGGGACGGCGTTATGGTTGTCGTCCGTCGCGTGCACGAAGACCCGTTTCCCTTCACGGAGCAGCGCATCGTACATGCCTCCGCTGTATTCCTCGATGCCTTCCGTCCATGAATTGTATGTGAAGACTTCCATGGAGAAGCATCCTTCGTATTTCCGAACCTCGTCGATCGTTTCCAGAGACCACCCCGGGTGGTTGTAGGAGACGAGGTATCCGTCCTCCTTCGCGGTCCGGATGAAGAAATTGACGTATTCCGGGCTGAATTCGCGCTGGGACACCGGGCCGACCTTCGACGCACGCACGTATTCCTCTTCCGGCATGTATTTCATGTACTCTCTCTGCGCGCAGATCAGGTCGGTGTTGTCCGGGCGCGTGGCGAAAAGATTCAGATGGACCTCGTTCGCCCACCGGTTGTACCGTCCGGCGGGGTCCGGACGGATGTATGCCTCATATCCGGTCAGCAGCAGGAACCCGTCCTCGTTCAATCCGCTGTGATCGTGCGGACGCTCGTGGTCCGTGATCGCAAGCACGGAATATCCGTGCTTTTTGTATGCCTCCTTCAGCTCCTCGGGCGTCAGACGTCCGTCGGACAGGGTGCTGTGGCAGTGGAGATTCGCTTTGTACTGTCTGTCGTTCAGCAGGATCATGAGTTCTTCCTTTCTTTCTGTTCAGTTTTGTTCCGGCGAACGCATGCCCGTTTGCTTTTCTCCCAGACGGTTCGCCCATCTTTCCGGGAAGAAACGATAATACGAAACGGACTTTTTTCCTTTTTTCAGCCTGGATGACCGCAGTCGGGGGTACAGGGAGGCCCAGAGAACGGAAGGCAGCCCGACGAACGGGAGAAACAGCGGTCCGAGGATGCAGGACTGGACGGAATGTCCGTATTCGTGGACCCACAGAGGCGTCGGAAGGAACGGGTCCTCCTCCGGCAGAAACAGGAACATGCCGAGACTCATGGCCGACCG
This sequence comes from uncultured Ruminococcus sp., assembly GCA_902783535.1. Classification (GTDB taxonomy): domain Bacteria; phylum Bacillota; class Clostridia; order Oscillospirales; family CAG-382; genus Coliplasma. The sequence goes on from CACZRJ010000211.1 coordinate 3,261, forward strand.
CAGCTTCCATCCGGTCACGACGGCATGTCCGCAGCGGCCGGAAAGCAGCCGTCCGCTTTTTCCGGAAAACAGACGTCTCGCGACGAGAAACAGCCGCACGGAAGCGCCGATCAGGTTTTGCGGAAGCCCCCACGTCCACTGGATCGCTCTCGGGAGAAAAACGCTCATGACCTGTACGCTTTCTTCGCTTCGTCCGCGAGTCTCGCGAATAATGCGCGGGACAGGGCGCTTTCCGGCGCGTTCTTTTCCGGATGGAACTGGACGGCGAACGCGTTCGGATGGTCTCTGAACCGGACCGCCTCGATCACGCCGTCTTCCGTACGCGCGTCCGGGATCAGCCCCGGCGCTAGTTCTTTGATCGCCTGATGATGATAGCTGTTTACGGACAGGTCTTCCCCGGACCATTTTGAGAAGAAGGAATCTTTTTCCGGAACGAGGCGGTGGAACGCCCCGCCGCCGTGCTTCAGCCCCGACGGGCATTGCGACGGCAGATCCTGCCAGAGCGATCCGCCGAGGAAGACGTTCAGCGTCTGGATGCCGCGGCAGATGCCGAGACAGGGAAGAGACGTCCGGTCCCAGGATCTGACGTAGGATCTCTCGCTTCTGTCCCGCAGTCCGGACGTGTGTCCGCATTCCGGGACAGGCGTTTCGCCGTATTCTTCGGGACGGATGTCGTCTCCGCCCGCGAACAGGAGTCCCGCGCATCCGACGGCGTCCATGACCTCTTTCGCCTGCGTCTCGTCTTCGGCGTAGGGAAGCAAAACGGGGATCCCGCCGGCTGCCAGGATCGCGTTCCAGTAGGTCCTGTTTGCGAAATGGTATGATTCTTTTTCATCGACGGATCCGAGGATCCCTATGACCGGTTTCATGTTTCCTCCTCAGTCGGGTTCGGCAAGATCGGAGATCTTCACCAGATAAAGGGCGGGCATATGCTGCATCAGAACGGTCAGGCTGCCGTTTCCGCCCGGTCCGTTGAACAGCAGGACGACCGGATAGAAATCGCTGTCGCCGCCGATGTTCTGGAGCGCGGCCGCGGAGATCCCGATGATCGAGCCGAGACTGCCGGTCAGCATCGTCATGACTTCGAAGGTCGTTTTCTTTTCGGACCCGCTTTTCGGAGAGAGGGGATGCTTCGTCTTGTAGTAATCCGCGATCGTAGGCGCGACGGAGGTCAGCGCGGAAACGGCTGCGTCGACTTTCGCAACCTCCTTTTCGTCCGCTTTCAGGACGATGTCCGTACCCGCGCGGCTGAATCCCCACGCTTCCAGCGGAAGTTTGGTGACGACGTCGCAGGGATTGATGAAGTTGAAGATGTTGGTCTGACCGCTGTTGTCGAATCCGCTGCCCGGCCGGACGGTCGTCGGGGTCGCGTAGGTATATATGAAGACGTTCTCCTTCGGATACGTCCTGTTCAGAAGAACGCCGACCAGGTTGGCGCAGGCGGCGCCGCGGCTGTGTCCGCAGACCGCGATGACCGGATCCTCTTCTCCGTCGAAGAGGGCGGACGACTTGTTCACGACGTCCTCCGCGCAGGCGAGAAAGTTCTCCGCGTAGGCCGTGTCGTTGCTGTGCGAAGGCGCGAAATCGAAGTTGGAGATCCATTCGGCGCCGCTGGTTCCGCGGACGGCGATCAGGAAGACCGTACGCAGTGCGCCGCCGTAGAGAATCGTCCCCTTGCCGACCGTGAAGGCGCAGGTGTGCGACGGATTCTGCGGGTCCTTGTCGAACCCGGACTGAAGGACGACTTCGAATCCGGACTTTTCGAAAACATACGAGGTGACGTCGGCCGTCACGCCGGAGCAGAATCCGAGCATCTGGGAGGCAAGCGTCTTCGTCCAGACGGACGAGGATTCCGGCAAAGACAGAGAGCGGTAGAGCACGCTGCCTTCCTCGACTGAGGGAGACGAACTCTCGATGTCCGCGCCGGAGACGTCCTCTCCGGAACTTTCGGCGGAAACGTCCGGTTCCGCTTCGGAAACGCCGGACGTCTGATCGTCCGGCTCGCTTTCGTCTTCGGACGGAAGGGCTTCGGAAACGGGGTCCGCCGCCGTCTGCGGGGACTCCGTCTGCGACGCGTTGCCGGGAAGCGACGGCGCGCATCCGGCCGCGAGGACGGTGAAGAGGAGCGCCGCGCAGAGCAGCAGGATCTTGATTCTTTTGATTGCAGGCGACGTCATGCGAACACCTCCGGATGGTTCATTCATGCCCACATCATACCATTTCATCGCGGAGAAGTCAACGAGAGAAAGCGGAAAATGAGCGGCCTTCGGCGGTTTTCAGGACCAGACGCGTTTTTTGTTCCGGAAAAAGAGGAAAAATCCTCCGATTCCATTGACAATTGTGAACAAAAGTGATACAAGAAATCAAGGGACTGTGAAGTCGCGCCCGTCCGGACCAAACGGACGGAACGGCTGAAAGTCTTTGGATTGAGAAAAAAAAGAAATCATATATTGAGGAGGACATCATGAACAAACTGTTTGAAATGAAAGACTACACCGATCAGTACGAACAGGAAGACGCCAACAAGCACCGCGTGTTCGGCATCCTGTCCTACATCGGCATTCTGTTCCTGATCTGCCTGTTCGCCGCGAAGGACTCCAAATGGACCAGATTCCATACGAACCAGGGCCTCGTGCTCTGCATTCTTGACGCCGCGCTGGTGATCATGAACTATACGCTCGGCCTGATCCCGTACGTCGGCATCGTTTTCAGGATCCTGTACTGGGTCGGCGCAGCCATCGTGGTCGCTCTTGCCGTCATCGGTATCGTCAATACCGCGAAGGGCAAAGCGAAGAATCTGCCTGTCATCGGAACCATCCGCATTCTCAAGTAAGAAAATACGTCACAGCTCTGAAAAGAACGCCGGCCGGGGAAACCCGGCCGGTTCTTTTTGGAAATGATCAAAGTTTGTAGACGTCCTTCACTTTTGACGCGAGGTAATCGGTATACAGAGAGGGGTCGAACTTCTTCCCCAGGACTTTTTTCAGCAGAACGTCGGAGGGATAGAGGCAGCCGTACTGCCAGATGTGCGACCGGTTCCACTTGTTGATCCTCGAAAAGTCGCCTTTTGCGAGATCTTCGAAGACGGGAACATCCTTTTCCATTTTCCGGAGGAAGTTGACGCCGTAGGCGCTGCCCAGCGCGTAGGACGGGAAATATCCGATCGCGCCGCCCGACCAGTGGCTGTCCTGAAGCACGCCCCTGCGGTCGTCGGGAACGGTGACGCCGAGATATTTTTTGTACAGCCGGTTCCATTCGGCCGGCAGGTCCCCGACGGTCATTTCTCCCGCCATCATCCGCTTCTCCAGCTCGTACCGGACCATGACGTGGAGGGTATACGTCACTTCGTCCGCTTCCGTCCGGATAAGGGACGGACAGACGGCGTTGAGCGCGCGGTAGAAGTCTTCCGGTCCGTATTGGCGCAGGGAAGGAAAATATTTCGTTAATATCGGATAGAGGAATGTCAGGAAAGCGCGGCTGCGTCCGAGGATGTTCTCGTAGAAGCGGCTCTGGCTCTCGTGGATCCCCATGGTGACCCCGCCGTCCAGGACGGTCCTCGCGTATGCGGGGCGGGAGCCGCTGTCGTACAGGGCGTGTCCGCCTTCGTGGATGACGGAATACATGGAGTAGGAGAAATCCTCCTCGTGGTAATGGGTCGTGATCCGGACGTCATACTGTGATCCGAGCGAAGTGGTGAACGGATGCTCCGTTTCCGACAGACCGACGCGGGACAGGTCCAGCCCCATCAGCGCCATGAGCTTCAGAGAGAATTCGCGCTGTTTGGCGACGGGAAAGCGGCCTTTCAGGCAGCTGCCGTCGACCTGTTCCTTTTCCGCGGCCGCGGAAATCAGCGGAACGAGTTTCCTGCGGACGGTCCCGAAAAATCTGTCGCAGAACGGCCTGTCGATGCCGTCTTCGAATTTTCCGAGCAGATAATCGTAAGGGTCCTTTTCCGGGGCCACGTAGTTCGCGAACCGTTTCCGCGTCTCGAAGATCTTTTCGAGATACGGCGCGAACAGTCCGAAGTCGCTCGTCTCCTTCGCTTTGTGCCAGACGTCGTCCGCTTCCACGAGCAGGGTCTCGAAATCCACATATTCCTTCATCGGGATCTTTGCGGTTTCGCGCAGGTCGCGGAGCAGAAGGAAGACCTGCCGCTGCTCTTCTTCGGTCAATGAGGATTTCTGCGCGTCCAGTTCCTCCAGAAGCGCGATGGTGCGTTTCGACGTGGACAGCTTGTAATACTCTTCGCTGAGGACAGCGCTGGTCGCAGCGCGGTTCGCCGCCGTCCCCTTCGGGGCGGTCGTGGCGCCGTCGTAGGACAGGAGCGCGAGGGCGTGGCCGTAGGCGGACATCCTGGACTGCAGCTCCGCCAGTTTCTTTCTTGCGGTCGTGAGATTCATACGTTTTCTCCTTTTTGTTTTTCCGGTTTGTTCCGGTCATCGGGTCCGTCCAGACGGAAATGGGACGCGAAGGACGGGAACAGCGGTTTGTAGACGAAACGTTTATCCAGCCATTTGAAAATGATGTTGATGAGGAAACCGTTCAGAACGGCGGTGATCAGCGTGCCGACGCCGATGCCGCGGAATCCCTGAAACAGCGCGAGGGACAGGATCACGCCCAGCGCGAGGAAGGACATGTCGAAGATCGTTTTGAACTTCGTGAAGGGAAGCCGGTAGCGGGCGGTCAGCCCGATCACGAAGAAGTCGTAGACCTGCGGATAGAGATAGGTCTGCCGGAAGAGCGCGACGGCGAAGGCCGTGACCAGCGTTCCGGAAGCGAACAGCAGGATCCTGATCCAGAGCGGCAGCGTGCCCGGGGCGAACACGGCCGGATTGAAGACCGGAATGACCGCGCGGAAGAGATCCAGAACGAGCCCGTAGACGACCACCGAGAGAAAGGAGAAGAGATAGGCGAGCCGGAACTTCTTCATCAGGACGCAGAAGGCGACGAACAGAACGCCCTGAAAGACGTATTCCCACTGCCCGAAGGTCAGAAACGGAAACTTCAGGCTGATGATGTATGCCGGCGCGACGATCATCGAGACGCCGAAATCGGCAGAAGCGCACATGGAAACGGACAATGCCATCAGACAGATGGCGATGAAAAACATGATCTCGCTCGGGAGCGTGATCTTTTTCCGTCCGCCGTCCGTTCCTGCGCTCAGTTCGTCCGCCTGCGGGGCGGACAGCTTTTTTTCTTTCAAATTCTTATTTTCCTTTTCGAGAGCGTGATTCTATTGGGGAAGCTCCAGAATTGCCTGCCGCAGGACGGAAACGTCTTCAGGCTTCGTATACCACGACGTGCAGAACCGGACGACGGTCGTCCCGTCTTCGGACTCGTCCTCGGGTTCGAAGATGAAGTCTTTTTCGATGATCTCCTTCTGTTTTCGCGTCAGCCGGACGAACAATTGGTTGGTCGGACTGTCGGGGCAGAGCGGGATGCCTTTTTCCAGAAACGCGTTCCGGAGCAACGACGCGAGACCGCAGGCGTACTTTCCGAGTTCCAGATATTTTCCGTTCCTGAACAGAACGGAGAACTGAAGCCCCGAAAGCCAGCCTTTCGCGAGCATGGCGCCGTGCTGCTTGATCACGCTCCGGAAATCCTCGCATAGCGCGGGATGCGTCAGGACGACGGCTTCGCCGAAAAGCGCGCCGCATTTCGTTCCGCCGACGGTGAACGCGTCCGTCAGACGCGCGAAATCGGCCAGCGTCAGGTCGTTCTTTTCGCTTCCGAGTCCGTAGGCCATGCGCGCCCCGTCGACGAACAGGTACAGTCCGTATTCCAGACAGACTTCCCGGATCGAGGTCAGTTCACTTTTCGAATACAGCGTGCCGGTTTCCGTCGGGAAGGAAAGATAGACCAGTTTCGGCTGCGTGATGTGCTCCGGAATGCTGCTTCTCCGGTAGGCGTCCGCTTTCGCGCGGACCTGTTCGGAGGACAGTTTCCCGTCCTTCCCGAAAATGACTTCGATCTTGTGGCCGGTGTTTTCCACCGCGCCGGTCTCGTGACAGTGGATGTGGGAGGTGTCCGCCGCGATCACGCTCTGGAAGGAGCGGAGCGCGGAGGAAATGACGAGGAAGTTCGCCTGGGTGCCGCCGACCGCGAAATGGACGTCGGCGTCCTTTCCGGAGCAACCGCATGCGGAGCGGATGAGATCCGCGGCTTCTTCGCACAGCTCGTCCAGTCCGTAGGACTCGTATCTCGTCTCGTTCGTCTCTTTCAGCGCTTCCAGGATCTCCGGGATGGCGCCGCTGCTGTAGTCGTTGTTGAATCTGATCATTTTTTCCGCCTTTCCTCATCCGACGGTGATCCTGACGGAAGCCGGTTCGGAGTTGTTCATGTGCCGGGAGACCGCGAAGAGGAAGTCGTCCTCGCCTTCGTATCCCGGGTCCGGGTAGTATGTGAAGACGCCGTTGTCTTCCAGCGCGACGGCGCCGTGCATCGGAGACCGGATCAGTCTGTACAGATACGTGCCGTCGTTTTCTCCGGCTCTTCCGGTCAGGACCTGTCCTTTTTTCGCTTTGAAGGAAGCGCCTTCGGGCGCGTCGGGCGACGTCTGCAGGTCCTTTTTGATGAAGTGATAGGTGTTTTCGTAGAGCAGGCGGGAGAGGGGCTCGTCCGAATTCGCGAATCTGGACAGCGACCCGCTCGCCATGTAGTAGAGATGGACGGTGTCGTTCATGAATCCGAGCCGCGCGCCGTGTTCGAGATAGGAGAAATAGCGGTCCAGGTAGACGGGATCCGTCAGACTGCGGCTGTCCATCTCGATCTCGATGCTCATGCCCTTGTATGCGGCCAGCCGCGCGGCGGCCGTCAGGCGGCTGTCGGGGACGTTCGTATTGAAAGCGTAGTTCGGCTGGAGACACGCGGAATCCAGTCCGTACGTCTTCCATTCCGACCATCCGTAGGCGGAATAGTAGGGGATCCAGAAGGACTGGCGTCCTTTCGCGCGGATGTCGTCCGTGAACGCCTGAAGCATTCCGACGTCCGATTTGTCGGACGCCATGGCCTCGTTGTACCAGTAGTATCCGCCGAAAACGACATTGCGGAAGGTCTGCTTCGCCAGCGTTTCCTCCGTTTTTTCAAGGATCCAGCGAAGGACTTTCAGCTTTCCGTCCGGCGTGCTCACGTCTTCGGAAACGCCGTCCCCGTCGATGTCTCCGAAGTCGTCGCAGCTCGGGAGATAGAAGGAGAGGTAATAGCGGACCTTGTAGTCGTCCGGCAGGGACAGTTCCCGTTTCAGCCTGCCCGCGGCGGCGTCCAGCGCGGAGACGTTCTGGCCTTTTTTGAACAGGGAGTCGAGCAGCCATTCGACGTCCGACCGGTTGTAGTTGAGGACGCCGCCGGTGCCGCCTCCGAGTCCGGACGGGAATTCGCCCGCCATCAGGAAGAGCACGCCGTCGAACATCGTGTCCCTGATCTTCCCGTCCTTTCCGACGTACCCGATCTGATAGATCAGGTCTTCCTCCGTGCGGACGTTCTTCGCGTTGTGATATGCGAGGAAGATGTCCGAAGCGCCGCCGAGCAGCTCCGGAGAAGGCACAGCCCATCCTGTGATCTCTTCTTCGGCGAAAAGGTCCTCTTCCGGATAGACGCCGCTGTCCGGCATGACCGTTCCGGCCAGCAGTCCGCGCGTACCGTTCGCTTCGATCTCGTCGATGCCGACCCAGCTGGGAACGTCGAAGCGGATGCTAATGAACCGCGCGGCGGTCGGCTGCGGAAGGGGCGCGTGTACGCGGATATGCGTTTCCTCGCGGTCCGGATCCGGCCGGACGGAGCATGCGGTATACCAGGTCTTTCCGTTCAGGGAGACGAAAATCTCGACCGTGTTCGGCAGATTGACCGCCCACCTGGAAATATATGCGAAGGAGATGTCCACGGACGAAACGGAAGACGTCCTGTTCAGGTCGAAAAAGAGCAGACGGTAGGCGTCGGCGCGGAACTTGACGTAGGCGGGATCGTGAATGTTCAGATTCGGAGAGATCTTCCCGTCGGTCAGCGCGAGAGAACCGGTCGGCGTGTTGTCTTCCGGCGCCGTGGAAAGCGCGGATCCCGGGAGCGAGATCTCGACCGGAAGCCCCTTTAGGAGGTTCCGCTCTTTTTTCAGCTCCTCTTCGGTCCCCGCCCAGTAGGTTTTGCCGTCCGTTTCGGGGAGAACGACCTTATGATACGGACCGGCGAGATCCGGGATCTCGTCGGAATAAACGAAGACGGAGAGCTCGCCGATCAGGAGCTTTTCGCACGCGGAAGGCGCGAAGTCGAACCGGACGAACCGGGCCGACACCGTTTCCGGGAGTTCCATCGGATAGCGGAAAATGTCCGTGTCCGTCGCCGGGACAGGCGCGTAGCAGCGGCTGACGTCCGTCCAGCTTTTTCCGTCTTTCGAAACGGAGACAGTAATTTTTGAAGGAAATTCGATCCCCGCGGCCGAAAGCCTGCAGGCGCGCGCTTCGAACGCGGCCAGATCTTCGCGGACGGACCCGAGGTCGATGACGGCGCTGCCGCCCGTCTTTCCGGGGATCCCGACCCAGTTGCCGCCGTCGACGCCGGTATTGATGACGCCGTCCGTCAGAAGGACGTTTTCCGGGTCTTCGTCGCCCTCCGTCGGGGTGAAGGAGAGCGTGTACGTCCGTCTTTCCGCGATGTTCCATCTGGTTTTGCTTCTGTCCGGAACAGTTCCTCCCGCCAAAGCTGGCGTCCCGCCGTCCGACGCGTACAGCCGGTCGATCTGCGAGAGGTATTTTTCGTGCGCCAGGGAAACGGGGGTGTCGGCGATGACGGAAACCTCGTCCAGGAACGTCCAGTAGGCTTCCCCGACGACCGTGAACCGGACATATCTTGCGGCGACGGGCGTTTCCAGTTCCAGCGACGCCGTCTGCATGCGGTTCCTGTATGCGGGGATCAGGCATTTTCCGGCGGATTCGAAGCTGATCCCGTCGTCCGACAGGGAAATCTCCGCCGAGACGAGCGGGCCGATGCCCGCTTCGCGGGTGGACAGATAGCTGACTTCGAATCGGTAGAGCCCGGGCAGTTTTTCGCCGAGGTCCACGACGATTTTCACCGGCGCCTTCGCCGCGGGGTATCCGACCAGCGATTCGTTCGTGTAGGAGCTGCTCTGCCGCGGCGCGAGCACGCCGTTCGTCAGTTTTCTGCTTCCCGGGTCGGGATACTTTTCGCCGGGCGCGATATTGACGGTATATTGCTTTCCGACAGACACCCGGGAAGCGAATTTTTCCCCTTCTCCGGGAAGATAGATGTATGGTTCGGCAAATTTCTTCTTTTCCATCAGCTGCCTCTTCAGATACATGTAGTCGGCGGAATTGACCCGTCCGTCTCCGGTGACGTCGGCGGCGGCCTTTCCTTCCTCCGTCATGACCGCCGTCCGCAGCACGCAGCGCTTCAAGAGCAGGTAGTCCATGGCGGACAGCGTCCGGTCTCCGTTGACGTCTCCGCGTACGATCAGATTTCCGCGTGCGGACGCCGGGAAAACGGAAGAGACCGAAAGGACGGTCAAAAGAAAACCGAGAAAGACCGCGGTCAGCCTGCGGTATGGCGATCCACGCAATTCAGGTCCCTCCCTTCTGTTGTTCGCGTGCACCATTTTACACCAAAGAACGGACATTTTTCAATAGGAAAATCCGCATCGGAGGGAAAAACAGGTCCGGAAACGGACGCCGGAGGCGTCTGCGAAGGGAACGGGAGGCTTCCCGGCGCAAGCTTGGTCTTGCAAAAACGCAAAAATGTGGTAGAATGGACGCAGAACGAGCGACCGGGTCTTCCCGGGTTCCGCAATCATGCGGAAAGAAAGGAACGCATATGAGACATGCCAAAACGGTTTTCGGGCTTCCGGCCCGCATCGCCGCGCTGCTGCTTGCCCTGGTCCTGACGGCGCTCGCCGGATGTGCGTCCGTTCCGCAGCCGACCGAGAGTTCCCTGACGGAACAGCCCGCGGCTTCGGATCCGGCGTCCGGAGAAAGCCCGCAGGAGAGCGGTGAACAGCCTTCCGATCCGCAGGTCTCCGGAGAGGAAAGCGCGCCTGCCGAGTCGTCCGGAAAGACGGAAGACGGACAGTCCGGGACCCCGTCGGAAGCGGCTTCGGACGTACCGTCCGAATCCCCGTCCGAAGCACAGTCAGACGAACCTTCTGAAGAGCCGTCCGAACCGGACGCGTCTTCCGAAGATCCCGTCGAAAATTCAGAAACGAGCGAGGAGCCTATGGTCAAAACATGGCCGTGCCTGTCAGGCACATTCCTGCAGCCCTGGGCGTTCACCGCGATGAGCGACGAACGCTGGGAGGCGCATCTCGGCTATCTGCTTGAAGCCGGCATCGACACCGTCATCATCCAGTGGGTCGCCGAAACGCCCTACGGAAAACTGAGTTCCCTTTACTATCCTTCCAAGCTTTCCATCGAGAAGGCGGCCGGGTACGCGGAAGCCAATAAACTGCTTCCCGGGCTCCTGAAGGCGGCGGAGAAAAAGGGCGTGAAGGTTTTCGTCGGTCTGAACCTGTCCGACGAATGGTGGAACTTCGCCTGCACGAAGGACGACTGGAACAAAATGCAGTCCGGACTCGGCATCGACATGGCGAAGGAGATCTACGAACTGTACAAGAAGGAGTATCCGAACGCGCTGCACGGGTGGTATTTCGCCTGGGAGATGTTCAACGGAATGATCGGATACGAAACGAAAGCCGCCGACTTTCTGAACATGTATCTGGATCCGCTGAACGAGCTGGATCCGTCCATGCCGATGATGCTTTCTCCGTTCGTCCGCGCGTCGGGCGGAAACGCGGCGGCCGCCGGAAGGGAATGGACCAAAGTCTTTTCATTGACGCATTTCCGGAAAGGTGACATCTTCTGCTGCCAGGACGCCGTCGGCGCCGGCCATATCACGATCGGCCAGCTGGACGGGTATTTCGCGGCGCTGAAAGAGGCCGCGGACACGAAAGACGGCCTGCTCTTCTGGGCGAACAACGAGAACTTCACGAAAGACTACCAGCCGAGACCGGTGAAGGAATTCCTGGAGCAGATGAAGATCGCGCAGCCTTACGTTTCCGGTTTCGTGACATTCGCATATTCCCACTATTATTCCCCGGACGTTCCAGGAAAGGCCTTCAACAGGACCTATCACGACGCGTACGTGAAGTATTACAACACCGGGTCGCCCGACTGAAAAAAAGACACAACGAAAGAGGAGACAGGCGAAAACCTGTCTCCTCTCAAATTGTGATATTTTCAGACTTTGTCGATGAACTTCCAGACGTTTCTCGCGGCGGAGGACCGCGTGACCATGACGGTGAAGGTGACCAGATGGTTTCCGCTCAGGATGTACGCCACCTGGCGGTAGAGCTCGCTTCCGTCC
>CACZRJ010000212.1 GCA_902783535.1 uncultured Ruminococcus sp.
GCGAAGGTTTCGAGAGACCGGTACTGCCTCGAAATGGATGAGAAATATCCGGAATACGGATTCGCAAAACACAAGGGTTACGGGACGAAAGCGCATTACGCCGCGCTGCGCGCGTACGGGCCCTGTCCCGAACACAGAATGAGTTTCCTGCGCACGTTTTTCGAACGGGAAAACTGAACGTTTTCCCGCCGCAGGATGCCGGAAAGGAGGCCCTTCATGTCAGTTTACGCGATCGCCGATCTGCATCTGTCCCACGGCGTCGACAAGCCGATGGATATTTTCGGCCCGAAGTGGGAAAGGCATACGGAGAAACTGGAGAAGAACTGGAGGGAGACCGTCCGCCCGGAAGACACGGTGATCCTGGCCGGCGACCTGTCTTGGGGACTCGGCATGGACGAGGCGGAGGAAGACCTGCTGTTCGTCGAACGGCTGCCCGGAAAAAAGATCCTCCTGAAGGGGAATCACGACCTCTGGTGGGGGACCATGAACAAGCTGAGAGAATGGAAAGAGCGCCTGGGGCTCGAAACGGTGTTCTTCCTTTTCAACAACGCCTTCGTCGCGGAAGACGTCGTCGTATGCGGCACGCGCGGATGGCTTCTGGAAAACATGCCTTCGGATCAGGACGAAAAAGTCATGCTGCGGGAAGCCGGGCGGCTGGCCAGGTCGGTCGCGGAAGGGAGGAAACTGCTAGACGGGCACCCGGAGCGGGAAATGTTTCTTTTCCTGCACTATCCGCCCGCCTACGGAAACCAGAGAAGCCAGCCGATCCTGGACGTCATCCGGGAAACGCCGGCGAAACAGATCTTCTACGGGCACATGCATAACGCGGACCCGTCCCGGATCGTTCCGCAGATCGCCGGAATGCCGTCGCGCCTGATCGCGGCCGACTGGCTGCAGTTCAAGCCGCTGAAGATCCGCTGAAAAAACGAACCGAAAATGTTTGAAAAAAGAAAGAAGGATGAAAAAATGGATTTCATCGAATGCACCCATCAGAACTGTCACATGCAGGGCTTCACGTCCGACGCCAAACATGAATACATGTACTGGTCGTTCACCGACAGCCTGGTCAAGACGAACATGAAAGGGACCATGATCTGCCAGATCCACGTCGGCGGCGGGCACTTCGGAGGCCTGGACTGGCACGACGGAAAGATTTACGTCAGCTATATGAAATATCCCACGCCCTGGACGTATTTCACCGACTGGCAAGCGTTCCGGATCTACGTTTACGAAGATCAGGACCTTCAGCTTCTGAAGATCATCGACATCGCCGAATGCGTCGAGATGAAAAAGAACATGACGGACGGATTCCAGGGGATCGACGGCGTCGCGTTCGGAAAAGTCCCCGGGGAGACGGAAGACAGGATGCTCGTCGCCGTCGCGCTGGAGACCGGAGAACAGTACGGCAACCAGATGTTCCTGGACGTGGACGAGGAGACCGGAAAGATCCGGAACATTTACAAGATCCCCGCCGGGAACAAGATCTTCGGCATCCAGAATCTCGATTACGAAGCGGACACCGGATGCTACTGGTTCACGACATACGACGCGGGCGAGCCGTATATGGAAAAGGAGACGTTGTACTGCGTTTTGCCGGACATGAAGACGGTGAGGGCGAAATACGCGATATCCACGCCCTACGGATTCGAAGCGCTCGGGAACGGAGAATACTATCTGTCCCTGCAGGGCGGAGAGAACGGAAATCAGTCGGGCATCGCATTCCGCGTGCGCGCGGAGGATCTGGAAAAGCTGAACGGCAAACTCCTGCGTCCGAAGATCGATCCGGAGATCATTGCGATGATCGACGGGGAAACGAAGTCGTAGAAAAAACAATCATGCAGACGGCGGAGCGCTCAGGCACTTTTGCCGTCTTTTCTTCAAAAAAATGAGATATTTCCCTTCAAAAGCGTACTGAAAGAGTGAGACGGAAAGGAGGCCGGACATTTGGACGACAGCAAAATCATCGATCTGCTCTTCGAGCGCTCGGAGCAGGCAATCGCCGAACTGACGAGCCGGTACGGCCCCGCGTGTCTCAGGATCGCCGAAGGCATTCTGAACAACCGGCAGGACGCGGAAGAGTGCGTGAACGACGCATATCTCGCGGTCTGGAATACGGTGCCGCCGCAAAAGCCGGATCATCTGCCGGGCTATGTTTTCCGGATCGTCCGGAATCTCGCTCTGAAGAAATACCACGAGAACACGGCGCTGAAAAGGAACAGTTCCTACGACGTGGCGCTGGATGAGATCACGGAGTTTCTTCCGGGATCGGCGTCCGTGGAGGACGACGTCGCGGTAAAAGAGATCTCGGAAGCGATCGACGACTTTCTGGAAACGCTAGACGAGCAAAGCCGCATCCTGTTCGTCAGACGGTACTGGTACGCTGATTCCGTCGAAGAACTGGCGCGGCTGTCCGGCAGGAGCGGTCATTACGTTTCAGTGCGGCTTTCGCGGATCCGGAAAGCGCTCAAAAAGTATCTGAACGGGAAGGGAGTATTCGTATGAGAGAACAGGATAGATCAAAGATCATCGGCAATATCGACAAAAAATACATCGACGAAGCGGCGTTCGCTTTCGAAGACAGCGATGCCGTTCCGGGAAGGAAGTGGGCGGATCCGAAGCGGAATCCGGCTCGTCCGGGATGGATCAGAACGGCGGTCATCGTGGCAAGCGCCGTCCTGCTGATCGCAGCCGGGCTGACCGCGACGGTCATCGCGGCGGACGTGAAAGAATACAACGAAGCAGTTGCGTTCTTCGCGGACAACGGACTGTCCGCAGAGGGACTGAGCAGATCGGAAGTGAAGGCGGTCTATCGCGACATCACCGAAAAGACCTTCACCTGCGACAAAACCGCGGAAGTGCTCCAGAAGGCCGTTCCGGGGTGGGAGATCAGGCAGGACGGGACGGAATTCGGAAGCGACACTTCTCTTCCGGAAATATGGAGTCAGACTGACCCCGGCTTCCGGAAAGGGGTCGATTACCGTCTCGTCGAACAGTATGTCCGAAACGAAGAGTACGGCACCGACGATCTGAAAAGTACCGTGCTGGAATGCCGGATGGACGGAGAACTCCTCTGGGAAACGGAATTCGACGACCTTTGCGCGACGGATTATTCATGCACGAAAGACGGCATTGCGGTCTGGGGACACTCCGGGCAGCGGTCCACTGTCACGTCATCTTTCGCATGGATCGCGCTTGTGGGCGGCGACGGAACCGTCAAATGGCAGCGGAGGCTGGATCACGGCTTCGAACTGGAGGACGTTGCGGCCGTATTGAACAATGAAGACGGCACGTGGACGGTGATCAGCAGGGGACAGGTGAGATACCTCTGCCTCGCCAACTTTGATTCGGACGGAAACGAACTGTTTTTCAACAAGACGGAGGTCGGAGTTTACGGAATCAGAAATGCGAAACGACTCGGAAACGGATACATCGTTCAGCTGGGCAGCTACGATCCGCCCGAGGCCGCGCTTCTGTACCGTCTTGATCGCGACGGCCGTGTGATGGAAACCTACTCGTACGACTCGGAAGATTCCGCCTTCCACATTACGGATATGGCGGAATTCGGGGGAAGAGTCTATCTTTCCGGTTACTCGGTGCCCGGCAAAGCGGACGAGCACAGCCGGGAGATCGCGGGCATTCTGTCGAAACTGGTGCCGGGCGCAGTCACGTCCGAAACAAGCATCTCCCCGGAAGTGCTGACGCCGATGGTGCAGGATAATTATACGGCGGTTCTGCTCATATGCGATCCCGAGGAGGGAACGCCGGAGACCTTCTATTCCGTGAAGGGCTCTCTTGGCGGAAAACTGTCCGTGAACGGCACGGACAAACTGGAATGGGACGTCGAAAGCATCGTCTCGACAGTCTACTCCCCTCTGACCAGCGCGTGGTCCATTGCCGGTGTATGCGAAGTATTCCGCTACGAGTTCGATGAAAGCAGGAACCTGACGGGACAGGAAAAAACCGGAGAAACCGTGACGTTCGCGAGATAAGGGGCTGAAGAAAGAAAAAGCAAAAGCGGCGGCTTCCGTTTGGAAACCGCCGCTTGGCTTGAGAAGAAAACCGTTCTGCCGTCAGCCGATCCGGAAAATCAAATGCTCGAAAAGAAGGAGCAGAGCGAGGAAGGAGAAACTGAACGCCGAATACATCAGCACGTAGCGGAGGCCTTTGCCGTTCTCCGGGTTCTGACGGACGTACGCGCGGTAGGTGATCAGACTCGCGAGCGAGGCGATCAGCGTTCCGGTGCCGCCGATATTCACGCCGACAAGCAGTTCCTGCCAGTTGCCGGTAAAGCGGGACAGGAGAATGGCGGACGGGACGTTCGATATGAACTGGCAGGACGCCGCGCTCACAAGAAGCGTGTCCTTTTCCAGAAGCGAGGAGATCAGGTTCCGGACGGGCTCCATGCGGGACATGTTCCCGGCGAAAATGAAGAAGAAAACGAAGGTCAGAAGCAGAGACCAGTCGACGTCCCTGAAAGCTTTCCTGTCGATGAACAGCAGCGCCAGGATCACGACCGCAAGGCCGATATAATACGGGAGGATCCGGAAGACCATGACGATAGAGACCGCGAAAAGCGTAAGCAGAAGCGCGGTCTTTCCTTTCGGCAGCTCGATCTTTTCATCCGGAACGGTCATTTTTTCCGGTTTGAAGAAGATGAGACAGCAGAGTCCGAACAGGAAGACGGACAGCAGGAACGGCGGCGCCATCACGGACAGAAATTCTCCGTCCGGAATGGAGAAATATCCGTAGAGGTAGAGGTTCTGAGGGTTCCCGAACGGCGTGAGCATGCCGCCTAGGTTCGCGGCGATCGTCTGAAGAATGAACAGCTTCGCCGTGTATTTTTCCATGTTCCCGGCGCGGAGGATCATGGCTCCGAGCGGAAGGAAGGTCAGCAGCGCCATGTCGTTGGCGATCAGCATGGAACCGATGAAAGTGATGCAGACGGCGGCCGTGCAGCAGGCGCGGACGGAGCCGAACAGCCGGACGATCTTCAGCGCGAGCGCATAAAAAAACCGGACGTGCCGGAGCGCGCAGACGACTGCGAGCACCGCCAGAAGGCATGCGAGCGTCTTGAAGTCGAAATATGTGATATATGTTGCGTCCGGCGGGACGATGACCGCTGTGACGGCGGCCGCGATGAATGCGATGACGGCGACGGCGTTCTTTTTCAGGAAATCCCCGAGATGTCTGAGAACGGCGGAGCCGCGCGCAGGAGCCGGACGGACGGCGATATGGTTCGTAGCGGTATCCTCACTTGTTTTTCACAAGGGGAAGTATACTTCCGATGCGGCGTAGAAACAATTGGCAAAACAACAGTCTTTTGTCCTTTTTTCCGCCATTTCTTGTCTGCATTGGCAATAGCGGGCAAAATGAAGCCGCGGCGTCGCCGGAACGATGCCGCGGTTTTGGGGTAAGACTCAGAAAACGGAAGGTTCGGACGTCTTTTTCGCCCAGATCCACTGATCCGTTCTGACCGCCCGCTCCACAAGACCGTCGACGTCCAGTTTGGATTCCTCCTCCCTGACGGCGTCGGGATCCGGACGCGTGTTCGGATGCTTCGGCGTGAACATGGCGCAGCAGTCTTCGTACGGAAGCGTGGAGATGTCGAACGTGCCGATCTGTCTCGCGCGGACGATGATCTCCTCCTTGTCGAGCCCGATGCACGGCCGGAAGACGGGCATGGAGGCAGGTTCGTTCGTGACGACGATCGACAGCATGGTCTGGGAAGCGACCTGCCCGATGGATTCGCCCGTGACCAGCGCGTGGCTTCCGGATCTCCTGGCGATCGCTTCCGCCGTGCGGACCATGAACCGCCGCAGAAGAAGAGTGAACATGCGCTCGTCACAGTTGGCGGCGATGGCTTCCTGAACTTCCGTCAGGCTGACGCAGTGGACCTTGACACCGCCCGTGTATTCGGCGAGTTTCCGCGCGAGTCTGATGACTTTGTCTTTCGCCATGTCCGAGGTGTACGGCGGAGTTTCGAAATAGACGGCCTCGATCTCCACGCCCCGCTTCGCGGTCATATATCCGGCGACAGGGGAGTCGATCCCGCCCGACAGGAGCAGCATGGCTTTCCCTTCGCAGCCGACCGGCATTCCTCCGGCGCCTTTTTCGCTCGCGCCGTGCAGGATGGCCGAATGGTCCCGGATCTCCGCCATGACGACGACTTCCGGCGTGTGGAGGTCGACCTTCAGCGAAGGCATGGTCTCCAGAATCGCGCCGCCGAGTTCGGCCGCGATCTCGGGAGACGAAAGCGGGAACTGCTTGTCCGACCGTTTCGCGTCGCATTTGAACCTGCGGGAAGACCCGATCAATTCGTGCGCATGCTCCTTCGCGAGTGCGCAGAGCACGTCCATGCGCTTTTCGCATTCCATGCCGCGGCAGACCGCGACGATCCCGAAGACTTTTTTCATGGCTTCTGCGGCGGAATCCATATCCGCGTCTTCCTCGCCCCGCACGAACAGGATCGACTGCGCGTATTCCAGCTGGAAAGTCCCTGGAACGTAGGACAGCGCCTTGCGGACGTTCTTTTCGATGAGTTGGTTGAAATAGTTGCGGTTCAGTCCCTTGAGGACGACCTCGCCGTATTTCAGAAGGATGACGTCATTGTACTTTTCCATTACCTTTTCATTTCTCCGATCTTTTTCAGCGCTTCGACGAGCGAGTGAAGGCCAGCTTCGTCCGCCGTTTCCGTGAAGCTGATGCGCAGGGACGTTTCCGACTCCTCGCGCGTCAGACCGTAGGCGGTCAGGACCGGGTTGTCCTTCTTTTTTGTGGAACAGGCGCTGCCCGCGGAGACGCAGATGCGCATCGCCGACAGGGCGTTCACCGCCCAGGAACTCCGGACGCCGGGGATCTGTATGTGCAGAATGTTCGGAAGATGAACTTCGGGGACATGGCAGACATATCCCATCGCGCGGACGGCTTCGGCCAGTTCGTCGTGGAAACGCTCCATCCGCTCGAATCTGCCCGGGTCGGACGCCTTTGCGCGGACCGCGGCGCCGAATGACGCGATCCCGGGAACGTTTTCCGTCCCCGAGCGCATGCCCTGCTCCTGCCCTCCGCCGAGGATCAGCGCAGGGATCCGGATGTTTTTGCGGACATACAGCGCGCCTGTCCCTTTGAGCCCGCCCACCTTGTGACCGGACACGGTCGCGAGGTCGCAGAAGGAAGGAAGCCTGTTCCGCCGGATCTTCAGAAAACTCTGCACGGCGTCGCAGTGGACGGGCGCGTCGTTTCCGTTATCGGCGAGCGCTCTGCGGATCTTCATGAGGTCGTAGACCGCCCCGGTCTCGTTGTTCGCCTGCATGACGGTCACGAAGGCGAGCGGCTGCCTGCACGCTTCGTCGATCTCTTCGTCCGGGATGACGCCGTTCCTCGTCGACAGCCGCAGGATCTGAAAGCCTTCCGATTCCAGCGCCTTCAGCGGTTCCCTGACGGACGGGTGTTCGCTGTCGGTCGCCAGAACGGTTTTTGAGATCCTGCCGCGCAGTTTCGCCAGACCGCGGATGGCGATGTTGCTCGCTTCGGTTCCGGAACCGGTGAAATACAGTTCCTCCGGAGCGCATCCGACGGCGGAGGCGACCGTTTCGCGCGCTTTTTCCACGAGCTCGCGCGACGCGAATCCGGCGCAGTGGCCGGACGAGGGGTTCCCGTATTCCTCCATTGCGGCAAGGACCGCTTCTTTCGCTTCATCGCACGGCATTTCCGTCGCCGCCGCGTCGAAATACAGATATTTTCCCGTTTCCATCGCGCCCGGACCCCCTTTCGGTCTTTTCCTCATTATATCCCATTTTCCGCCTTCCGTCAAGTTCGGAAAAGAGTTTTGCGAAGGCGATATTTTCCGCCATTTTTGCCAAATCCTATTGACACCGCCGACCGCTGTTTGTATAATATGATTACAAAAAAGCAAGTACTTTGCAAACAGAAAGGAAGCATCTTATGAAGCTGACAAGACGCATTGCCGCTTTTGTAATGGCATTCATAATGATCGCCGCCGGAGTCGTCCTGGCCGCGTCCGCGCTGGTACCGGAAGACACGTTCCTGCAGAACTACAAACTGCAGCCCGTCGGCGAAGAAACAAAGGTGAACGACGACGTTTCGTTCCAGAAATACGTTCTCACAAGCGGCGTCAATGAAACGACGGTCGACGCCGTCGCGCTGACGTTCGATTCCAAGGACGGATACATTCCGATGGCCTTCATGGGCTATGCCGGAACGAGCGCGACGGTCGAGACACATGTCCAGATCGCCCACGACAAGTACGGCTACGAAGTCGTCGGCGCCGTGAACGGATCGTCCTTCTCCATGGACAGCGGAACCGGTGGAAATCGTGGCGCTTACGGAACGCTCGTCGACTACATCATTTCCAACGGTAAGGTCATGTCCGCGCACGCGGGCGACGCATGCGAAGTCGTCGCGTTCGCGAGCGACGGCACCTTCCAGGTCGTCAACAGCCTGATCGACTACAAGCTGTATATCAACGGACAGTCGCCCGGAAGCCTGTACTATGTCAACAAGACCTCCGGCACCAATGAGAAGGACAACGGCGGCAAGTCCGTCAGCAGCTACTGGGGCTCCGGATTCTACTATTTCGACACCTCCTGCGGACGCGTCACCGACACGAACGACTGGGTGGAAGGCTACAACGTTCTCTGCAGAAAACTGGACAACACCGATCTGGTCGTCGGTGGAACGCTGAAAGGCGAAGTCATCAGCGTGACGAAGGGCACCGAAGGTGCGCAGGTCTCCGAAGGATACAACGACGTTTCCGACAAA
>CACZRJ010000213.1 GCA_902783535.1 uncultured Ruminococcus sp.
GATATTATCAAAAGGAGGACGGTTCCTTAACGCAATTCATCTCCCACCTGCAGAGGTTGGAGCCTTCTTGCTGAACCGCTGGTAAAAACGACGTGAAGGAACGCCGGAAAGACCTCAAAGAACCGTCCTTGACAGAACGGAGACAAAATGGTAGAATTTGTTTCGGAAAGAAACGCGTTGCCCGCAAAGGACTTTTGAGAAATGATCAGAATACTGATAGTGGAAGACGACGAAAACATCGCGAAAACGATCGAGGCGTCATTGTCGATCGTCGGATACGAGAGCGACCTGTGCGACAACGGCAACGACGCCGTCCGCATGGCGTGCGACAATCCGTACGATCTGATCCTGCTGGACGTCATGCTTCCCGGAATGGACGGATTCGAAGTCATCCGGGAGATCCGGCACAGGGAGATCCCGGTCATTTTCATCACGGCCCGTCAGGACGTCACCGACCGCGTGAAGGGGCTCCGGCTCGGCGCCGAGGACTATCTCGTCAAGCCGTTCGAGGTCATCGAACTGCTCGCCCGCGTGGACGTCGTTCTGCGGCGCGCGAAAAAGGGGGAGACGAAACTCGTCTTCCGGGACATCGTCCTGGACCTGGACCGGCACGAGGCGGAACAGGCCGGGGAGAACGTCGTGCTGACGCCGCGCGAATTCGATCTCCTCGCATTTTTCATGAAGAACGTCGACATCGCGATCTCCAGGGAACGGCTGCTCGCGGCGGTCTGGGGATACGCGTTCGAAGGAGAGACGAGGACGGTGGACGTGCATGTCCAGCAGCTGCGCAAGAAGCTGAAGCTCAAGAACTTTCTCGTCACGGTGCCGAAGATCGGATACCGTCTTGAAAACCGATGAGAAGGATCGGACTGCCGTTGCTCGTGTTCGCGTTTTCCTTTTCACTGCTCGCGGTCCTGCTTCCCGTTCTTTCCGTCCTGCAGATGAAAAGCGGGCTGTCGGATATGCTCGCGGCAGAGAAAAGGATCGCGGTTCTGGAGCACGAAAAACTGGAGGACCGTCTGATCGCGACCGTCCGGGAAGCCGAATTCCGGAAGACGGGATTCCCGCTGACGTCGGAGGAGTACAAAGCGGCGGCGGAACGCGCGCTGCCGGACGCCGGGGGACACGCGCTCCTGCTGATCGGGAGCGGAAAGGATTCGAAGAACCGGATCATTCTTTCCGCCGGGCTTGAGGAAAAGGAACTTCCGGAAACGGACGATACGGAGGAGCGCGGGACCAGAACATATACGGCTGACGCCGGGGACCGGACCGGCTTTTTCGTCCGGTCTGTTCTGTTCACGGGACTGCGGGAGGTCGAGATCTGGTCCTTTCACGGACTGCCACCGCAGACAAAAGACTTCCGCGGCCGCGCGGCCGGAAATGTGCTCGCGTCCGTGCTTGTCTCTCTGATCCTTGCATCTTTGATCTCGCTTGCCGTATATATTTGCATGCGTCCGGTCAGAAAGATCCGTTCTGCCCTGAAGGCCGGCGCGTCCGGCGACTACGCGTCCCGCGCGGACGTCAGAAGCCCTTCGGAACTGGCGCTGCTCGCCGGGGACGTGAACAGGCTGCTGCGGAACGTCGAGAAGGAGAAGGAGCAGCTGGAAGCGATTTCCGAAAGCCGGAAACGGTATTCGGACAATATGGCGCACGAGATGAAGACGCCGCTGACCTCGATCATGTGCCGCGCGGATATCCTGCGCATCAAGCGGAAGGTGTCCGAAAAAGAACTGCGCGAGAGCGCGAACGTCATCTTCGAGGAAGCGACGCGGATGAAGAATCTGTCTTCCAAACTGCTCGCACTCGCGGAAACGGACGCCGCGGGGCTGTCTATGGAACCCGTCGACGCGGAAAACCTGTTCGAGGAGATCCGACAGGCCATGCAGCCGGTCGCGGACGGGATGGGGGTCGCTCTGGAATTCCTGTGCGAAGGCGGGACCGTTTACGCCGACCGCGCGCTTTTCAAGACGATGCTCTTTAATCTGATCGAAAACGCTCTGAAAGCGTCTTCGCCCGGAAGCAAGGTGACGGTCAGCGCGCTGAAGGAGGACGAAAGGATCGTCTTCTACGTCATCGACCGCGGCATCGGCATGAGCGAGTTCGATCTGAAGCACGCAGTCGAACCTTTCTACCGCGCGGACAAGGCGCGCTCGAGAAAAGCGGGCGGCGTCGGGCTGGGGCTCTCGCTGTGCGCGACGATTGCCGAAAAGCACGGATCGAAACTGCTGATCCAGAGCGAGAAGGGCGCGGGAACGGTCGTGTCCGTTTCGGTCCCTGCATACGTTCCAGAGATAGAGCAGACGGACGACGCGGAAGACGGGGAGACGGACGGAAGCGCCGGAAACGGGCAGACGGAGGAAACAGACAATGGCTGAAACGGATAGAATGAAAAGGGACGAAAAGAAAATCAAGAAGAGCGGCGCACCGGCAAAGCGTAGAAAGGTCATCCTTTTCTTCGCGATTTTCGCGTCCGTTACGCTCGTCTGGACCGCGTTCGCGGCACTATTGCTGCCGGGGATCGCTTTGAAAAGCGCGTTCTCGGAAACGCTGAACGGGGAAGATGAAGACCTCCCGGAAGTTCCCGTAGGAAAAGCCGGACTGACCGGCCCGTATTATCCATGGTTCATGGGGCCGGCGGACCGGAGCGCGGCTCCGGTCTCGGCCTCGGACCTGGGAGATCATGTCGCGGAGGAAAACGTTCCGCATACGGTCCTGGACGTGATCGGACTGCTGACGGACGGAAAGACCGCGCTGGACGACGAGTCCGTTCTGTCGGAAAGGAACGGTCAATATCTGTCGGCTGAAAACGTGCTCGTCAGCGGGGAAGACGGAAACGGGAAACGGGTCAGCGCCGTTCTGGACCTGTATTCCGGGATGGTCGTCGGATACAGGGAGACCCCTGCGGACGGAAGCGGAAACATGACTGCCGATCCGCTCCGGAAAGCGGAAGAACTGCGCGCCGAGCAGAGGTCCTTCATCCGGCTGATGAAAGAAGGAGTCGCCGAATCGGATGATTCGGATCCCGGCAAACTGAAGGAAATCGATACGCTGCTTTCCCTGACCGAGCGGACGCGGGAATTCGGACTGCCGTTCGCCGAAATGCTCCTGGACGAAGAGAACTCCGAATGGATCCCGTCCGGGAATCAGGTGATCTGCCTGCTGAAAGGGAATCCGGGCAGAGCCATGCTCGTATATGACTGCGTTTGGGACAGATTCACCGGCTGGTCCTTTCTTCCGGACTGAGACGGGCCGCCGTGATTGAAAATCAGGTGAAAAAAATGAAAGGAACAACCCGTGACAAATAAGAGAAAGAACATGAAACATAGCACAGCTAAAATCTGCCTTGCGGCTCTGGTTCTGCTTGCCGTGCTCCTGCTCGCCGCTTCCTGCGGCACGGAGCGCGTCGATACTCTGACGTACGCCGTCTTTCCGTATCTGCCCGACGTCGAATACTATCAGGAA
>CACZRJ010000214.1 GCA_902783535.1 uncultured Ruminococcus sp.
AGTTCGGAAAGGTTCAGTTCAAACGAATACGCATAGGTATCGGTTTTATATTTGATGAGAATATTTTCCTTCAGGTTTCCACCGGAAAGGATGTATTGAAGGTCTGCACCTTTAGCAATGTTCTCATAGACAAGGTCGGACGAATAGTTTGGAAGCGTTGTCGCGGAATCGATGTCGTTCCCTTCCGGAGAAGCATGCGGATTGGTTACGGTTGCTTTTGCCTCTGACAAAGCGTTGAGAAGGCTCATGCGAATGGCGTACTCTCCGCTTTGCAGAGAAACCAGTTCACCGCCCTCTGGATATACAGAAAACCGCATCAGGACATCCGACGCGGTGTTTTCATAACCGGAAGAAGATTCGGTTTCAATGTATTTCAGCGTGTTGTCGTAATCGGTCCACTGACCGTTCTCTTCAAAATGAACCGCTTCGGCATAGTTCGCAAGAAGAAAACTGCCGTCCGACATCCAGAAGGTTTTCGTACGAGCAGTCCGCTCGTCCGCCATTTCTCCAAGGACAAATGCAGTCATCTCATTATCTTCCGTCACACGAGACTCCGGCTCGTTTAAGCCAAAGACCTCCCCTGCTTTGGAAAAGAGTGCCTGCGGCAGGGTGACGACGATCAGAGCCAGGCACAGGATCATAGCCAGGAGACGAAGCGAAATGTTCGAAAACGTTTTCATAAGGCGACTCCTTTCCGGAAGAACATGTCGGCTTGATTGCTTTGTCATCATACTATCATCTCGAACAGACAAAGTCAAGAGGACTGGGGTATAGTCGGCGTCAACGTTTGTATACATGCACAAAAATTACGGGCTGATTTGAATGCCTCAAACATGAAAAAGACCATTCGTCATTTTGACGAAAAGTATGACTTCTGCTTACAACTTATCCACTGATGGTGGAAAACTTCGCCTATAAGGCTGAACAGTTACTGAAACGGCGCTCTTTTTTGGCAAAGTGAGCGATTCGGTCTTGACATTGCACCAAAAGAGTGATAGACTCGATTCAAACTTTTTTAAGGAGAATCTCATGAATCGCAGAGGCAGCCGCACCATCCTGATTCTACGCGCTATCGGCCTCATATGCCGAGACCAATAGCGTCCTTTGGTCGTGCAAGCGTTCTGCCTTCCCTCCGGGGTCCTGTCTCGGACGGAACCGATGCATGAAAGAGCTTGCGGCGCACGGACGCTGCAGGCTCTGTTTTTTTCAAGAATCCCGAATCCATTCACGCACTGCCGTCCGTTCCCGTCAGGGAAACACAGGACCGTAGCGCAGGTCAAGGAGGCAAAAGTCATGATACAAGTGAACGTCTGCGATCTCACCCTTCGCGAATGTGCCGAACTGCAGGACAAGCCCGGATTCCGGGAAAAGATCGAAATCGCGAGGCTGCTGGACGGAACGGGTGTCGACGTCATCGAAACCGGCCTGTTTTCCGGTTCGCGCGCCGACGCGCTCTTTCTGCATACGATCTCTCCGATCGTAAAAAACGCAGCCGTATCCTGCAGGGTAAAACCGGACAGGGAGTCCGTGAGAGAAACCTGGGATGCGGTCAGAAAAGCCGCGCGTCCGAGACTGAGCGTGGCTGTCCCCGTGTCGACGGTACAGATGGAATACATCTGTCACAAAAAGCCGGCGTCCGTCCTTGAACTCATCGCCGAGCTCGTCGGAGAAGCGTCCTCCCTTTGCGGCGAGGTCGAGTTTGCCGCGATAGACGCGACGCGCGCGGACCGCGCATTCCTGATCAAAGCGGTCGCAACGGCGCTGAATGCCGGCGCATCCTCCGTTTGCATTTGCGACAGCGAGGGCAGTCTGCTTCCGTCGGAAGTCCCCGCCCTGTTCGCAGACATCAAAAAGGCGGCGAGGATCGAGGGAAGGATGCTGTCCGCAGAATTCTCAAACACATCCGGCCTCGGCGTCGCCTGCGCAGTCAGCTCGCTCCGCGAAGGCGTCACACAGATCAAAACGGCCGTCGGCATCTCCCGTCTTCCTTCGCTGGAAGCGGTCGCGTCGGTCTTCCGCAGCAAGGAAGACGCGCTGGGCTGCCGCACCCGTCTGAATCACACCGTCCTGAATCATTCCTGCCGTTCGATCGCCTCGATGCTGCAGTCCTCGCGGACCGTCCTGAAAGCGCCGCTTTCGGAACAGGTCCCGCCCGAAGAGGATTACAAGCTGAACCGCGAGGACGATCTCCGCACGGTCTCCGCGGCCGTCACCAAGCTCGGCTACGATCTCAGCGCGGAAGATATGGCGAAAGTCTTTGAGGACTTTTCGCGTCTGAGCCAGAAGAAAACGATCGGCCGTAGAGAGCTGGAAGCCATCGTCGCCGGCTCGACCATGCAGTATGCACCCGTTTACAAATTGAAAAGCTTTGTCGTCACGACCGGGAACCTCTTCTCTTCGGAAGCGCAGGTCTGTCTCGAGAAAGACGGCCGCATGCTTCACGGCATCAGCCTTGGCGACGGTCCCATCGACGCGAGCTTCCGCGCGATCGAATCCGTGATCGGGCATCATTTCGAACTGGACGATTTTCAGATCAGAGCGGTCACGGAAGGCCGCGAAGCCATGGGCGAAGCCATCGTGAAGCTGCGCAAGGGCGGCAAGCTGTATTCCGGCATCGGACTGTCCACCGACATCATCGGCTCCAGCATCCACGCCTACGTCAGCGCGCTCAATAAGATCATGAGCGAGGAGGATTGACATGAGACTTTCCTTCTCGACCAACCGCTGGAAGGGCTACGATCTGCCGGGATTCATCCGTCTCGCCTCCGAATACCGGTTCGACGGCATTGAGATCCATTCCGCGGACGAACTGGGCCGGGATCCCGGCGAGGCCTACAGGGTGCTGACGGAAAACCGTCTGACGGTTCCCTGCATCGACCTGGTCGGTGACATCGGAAACCGTTCCGAACGCGTCGGATGCATGCAGGAGCTGATGCGCTGCCTGAAAGCCGCGAGAAAGCTCAGGAGCCCGTATATCCGTCTCCGCGCGTCCCGGAACGAGGACGCGGACGAAAATGTACGTTTCTTTCTGCAGGAAGCGCTTGAAGAAGCGGAAAAAGACGGCGTGACTCTGCTTCTGGAAACGGTCGGTCTCTATTCCGACACCGCCCATCTGCGGGCGCTGCTCAACGAATACGCGAGCGACAATCTCGGCGCGCTGTGGGATCTGTATTATCCGTTTACGGAAAACGGAGAAAGTCCGGAGGAAACCATCACGAATCTCGGCGCCTACGTCAGGCACGTGCATGCGAAGGACGCGGATGAGAACGGCGGATTCACGCTCGTCGGCGAAGGCGTTCTCCCGCTGAAGGAATTCGCCCGTGCGCTCGGATCCGTCAATTTCGACGGATTCGTCTGCCTCGAGTGGGATCCCGGATGGATCTCGGATCTGGACGACGTTCACATCATCTTTCCGCACTACCAGGCGTTCATGAGCCGTCTCGAAGATCCGCGGCGGAACGCACCTACCCTGTACTCGAACAAGGCGGGAACCGGAAAATTCGTCTGGAAAAAGGACGTTCTGATCGAGAAAACGTTTTCGCAGGTGCTGGACACCATGTGCGAACATTTTCCGGACCAGTACGCTTTCCGTTATACGACGCTCGACTATACGCGCACTTACTCACAGTTCCGCGACGACGTCGACACCTTCGCCCGCTCCCTGATCGCGCTCGGCGTGAAAGCCGGCAGCCATGTCGCCGTCTGGGCGTCGAACCTGCCGCAGTGGTACATTTCCTTCTGGGCTGCGACAAAGATCGGCGCGGTCCTCGTGACCGTCAATACGGCCTACAAGATCCATGAGGCGGAATATCTGCTCCGTCAGTCGGACACGCATACGCTGATCATGGAAAAAGGAAACCGCGACGCGAAATACGACGAGATCATGGCGGAGCTCTGTCCCGAACTCGAAACGAACGAGACCGGCAGGCCGCTCCACGCGAAACGGCTTCCCTTCCTGCGCAACATCGTCACCGTCGGCTACCGGCAGAACGGATGCATCACCTGGGAGGAGGCGCTCCAGCTGAGCGACCGCGTCCCTGCGGAGGACGTCGAACGCATGGCCGCAGCGGTCAGCGTCCACGACGTCTGCAACATGCAGTATACCTCCGGAACGACCGGATTCCCGAAAGGCGTCATGCTGACGCATCACAACATCGTCAACAACGGCAAATGCATCGGCGACCGCATGGACCTTTCGACGGCAGACCGCATGATGATCCAGGTCCCGATGTTTCACTGCTTCGGCATGGTCCTGGCGATGACGGCCTCCATGACGCACGGCGCCACGCTGCAGCCCATTCCGTATTTTTCCGCGAAAGCGTCGCTCGCCTGCATCCATAACGAGCACATCACCGCCTTCCACGGCGTCCCGACCATGTTCATCGCGCTGCTGGAGCATCCGGATTTCGAAAAGACGGATTTCTCGTATATGCGGACCGGCATCATGGCCGGAAGTCCCTGCCCGGTCAGCGTCATGAAGGACGTCGTCGAGAAGATGCACATGACCGAGATCACGATCGTCTACGGGCAGACGGAAGCCTCCCCGGGATGCACCATGAGTTCCGTCGACGACCCCCTGGAGGTCCGCGTCGGGACCGTCGGCCGGGCGATGCCGGAGATCGAGTGCCGGATCGTGGATCCCGAAACGGGAGAAGAACTGCCGGACAACGTGACGGGCGAGTTCGTCGCGAGAGGATACAACATCATGAAGGGGTACTACAAGATGCCCCGCGCAACCGCGTCCGCGATCGACAGAGAAGGCTGGCTCCACACGGGAGACCTCGCATGCCGGACTCCGGAAGGCAATTACCGCATCACCGGCCGTCTGAAGGACATGATCATCCGCGGCGGCGAGAACATTTACCCGAAAGAGATCGAGGAATTCATCTATACGCATCCGAAAGTCAGCGACGTCCAGGTGGTCGGCGTGCCCGACGAGCAGTACGGCGAAGAGATCTTCGCGGCCGTCATTCTCAAAGAGGGCGAAAATATGACGGAGGACGAAATGAAGAACTTCGTGCTGTCCCATATGGCGAAGCACAAGGTCCCGAGATACGTCGACTTCGTGACCGAGTTTCCGATGAACGTCGCCGGAAAGATCCTGAAATACAAGATCCGCGAAGACGCCATCAGAAAGCTCGGGCTGGAAAAAGCGTCCGGGATCGTCACCGCTTAGACGGAAAGGAAAACCCATGATCCCGATCATTGACTGTCACTGCCACGTTTATCCCGCGAAGGTCGCCGCGAGAGCGGTCGCCAGCATCGGCCGGTTCTATCATCTCGACATGTGTCTGGACGGAACGGTCGAAACGCTGAAGAGAGAAGGCGGAAAAGCGGGCATCGATCATTTCGTCATCTTCTCCGTCGCCACGAGTCCCTCGCAGGTCTCCCCCATCAACCGCTTCATCGCGGAGACCGCAGCCCGATCGGGCGGATGCATGACCGGACTCGGCACCCTTCATCCGGAAAGCGACGATCCGGAGCGCGACGTGGAAGAGATCCTGAAGCTCGGACTGAAGGGCGTCAAACTGCATCACGATTTTCAGGGATTCGGCATCGACGACAGGCGCTGCATGCGTCTTTACGAGATTTGCGAAGGACGGCTGCCCGTCCTGATGCACACGGGCGACAACCGATACGATTATTCAAACCCGAACCGGCTGAAGCCGGTCCTGGAAGCGTTTCCGGGCCTGACGGTCATCGGCGCCCATCTGGGCGGATGGAGCATCTGGGAGCAGGCTGCAAATGAACTCTGCGGCTTCGGAAACTTTTATGTGGACAGTTCCTCCAGCCTGTACGCGCTGACGCCGGAAAAGGCGAAAGAGCTGATCCGCATGTACGGCGCGGACCGCGTCCTTTACGGGGACGACTTCCCCATGTGGCCGCCCGCCGAAGAACTGGAGCGCTTCCGGAAACTCGGACTGACAGAACAGGAGCAGGAACTGATCCTCTGCCGGAACGCGGAGAAGATCTTCGGGATCCGGCTTTCAAACACGGACGGCGGACAGGCGCCGACCGATCAGAGGGAGACATGAAAAATGGAACATCTAAGAACTGAAAACCCGCTTGCGGAGATCGCCGCGCGTATCCGGGAGATGCGCAGCATTCTGGGCTTTTCCGTCGAGGAAACGGCGGAGAAGACCGGCGTATCGGTCGAGAACTATCTGCAGTACGAGAACGGAGAAGCGGACATTCCCTTCACGTTCATTCACAAATGCACGATCGCATTCGGCGTCGAGCTGACCGACCTGCTGGAAGGCCAGAGCGCAAAACTTTCCTCCTACACCGTCACGCGCGCCGGAGAAGGCCAGCTGACCGCCCGGGAGGACGG
>CACZRJ010000215.1 GCA_902783535.1 uncultured Ruminococcus sp.
CTGGAGCGCAGCATCACGCATTTTGTCAGCAGAGACGCGATGGGGATCGATTTTCTCGGAGAAAGCAACGTCCGGACGATGATCGAAGCCGGGCTGCTCCGATCGCCGGCAGATTTGTATTCCCTGACCGAAGAGAAGATCCTCTCGCTCGGAAAAGGTTACGGCAAAAAAACGGCGGACAACCTGCTGTCCGCGATCGAAAAAAGCAAGTCCGCCGGTCTGGCCAGGCTTCTGTTCGCGCTCGGCATACGGCACGTGGGAGAAAAAATGGGCCAGACGCTCGCGGACGCATATCCGGATATGGAAGGACTGCTTCAGGTCAGCAGAGAGGAGCTGCTATCGATCGAAGACGTCGGACCGGAAATCGCGGATTCCGTCATGCGCTTCATTCACAGTCCGCATACGGCCGTTCTCCTAGATCGTTTGAGGGAAGCCGGGGTCTCCATGAGGAGCCGAAGCGCGGAAGACAAAAAAAGCGACGCGCTGTCCGGGATGACCATCGTCTGCACCGGAACGCTTCCGACACTGAAAAGAAATGAGGCCGAGCAAATGATCAGAGCGCACGGAGGAAACCCGTCCTCCTCGGTATCCAAAAAAACATCCTTTGTCCTGGCCGGGGAAGATGCCGGCAGCAAACTGACGAAGGCGCGGGAACTCGGGATCCCCGTCATCACCGAAGAACAGTTTTTGAAAATGATCGATACGAACATGGAGGAAACATCATGAAGCTTGAGTTTTACCGGTCGCTGCCCGTTTACGCCTCAGCGGACATCGTCGTCTGCGGCGGAGGGACCGCGGGCGCATTCGCTGCGATCGCAGCGGCAAGAGAAGGGAAAGACGTTCTCCTGATCGAGCAGTTCGGAAGTCTGGGCGGAACGGCGACAAACGGACTCGTAACGCCCGTCATGTCGACGCATACCCCGGGAGACAGACAGTGCTCCTATCTTTCGAAAGAACTGCGCGACCGTTTGATCGCACGCGGCTCGGGCGACAGGGGCGGCAGGCTGTTCGACCCGCTCGCGATGAAATTCGAACTGGAAGACATGGCACAGGAAGCGGGCGTCCGGTTTCTTTACCATACCTTCATTCCGGACGTGATTCAGGAAGACGGAACCGTTGAGGCAGTCATCATCGCGAACAAGAGCGGTCTCTCGCAGGTCAAAGGAAAGATCTTCATCGACTGCACCGGAGACGGAGATGTTTCCGTCCGCGCGGGGGCTTCCTTCAACAAGGGCAACCCCGAAACCGGCATCAATCAGCCGATGTCGCTGCGGTATATCGTAGATCAGGTCGACATCCGCGCATGGGGCGAGTTTTTCGAGGAGATCAAAAAGAAGACCGGAGTCAGTCTCGCCGCCGGCGCAGATCCGGACGGAAAGAGTTTTTATGCGCATTGCTGCAAGGGAAATCCCGTAACGCTGACGCCCGTTTTTGAGGAAGCGATCGCCAACGGCGATCTCACGGAAGAAGATCACCTCTACTGGCAGGCGTTCTCCATGCCGGGCAGACCCGGTTCGGTCGCTTTCAACTGTCCGGAATTCTTTACGGGAATCGACGGAACGAATCCCGAAGACCTGACGCAGGCGCAGCTGAACGGGAAAAAAGCCATCCGCCGTCAGCTGGCGTTCTACAAAAAATACATGCGCGGTTTTGAAAACGCGTATGTTTCCGAGGTCGCTCCGATGGTCGGCGTCCGGGAAAGCAGAGAGATCGTGACCGATTATGTCATGAAGCCGGAAGACCTGCTCTGCAAGAAAAAGTTCCCGGATATGTTCTGCCAGTCCAATTATCCGATCGACATTCACGGCAAGAGCCTGAAAAACATTGCCAACGATCTCGTCCCGGAAGACGACAAGCCCTGGTATGACATCCCCTTCCGCTCGCTTCTGGTCAGGGGAATCGACAATCTGATGGTTGCCGGCCGCTGCCTCGGCGCGGAATTCCTCGTGGAATCCAGCCTGCGTGTCCAACACTCCGCACGTTCTTCCGGAGAAGCTGCCGGCATCGGCGCCGCGCTCGCTCTGGATTCCGGCATTTCCCCGCATGCAGTGAACGGCGCGGACGTACGGAGCATCATGGCTTCAAAAGGCGCGGAATACGCCTGATCTGCCGTTCATTCCCGCATCGTCAAAACGGTCGGCGCGTTGCATGTTCCCACCGTCTCGACATTTTGAAACAGCGCACCCCGGCAGTCGCTATTTGCAACTGTCCGGGGTGCTTTTTCTTCGCCGGGCCGTCATTCGGAAAGATCGATCCAATACCTTTCGAGCCAAACGCCTTCTTCCGGTTCGAAAACAGTCGACTCGTAAATACCGCCGTTTTTCAAAATGGTTCTCCTGCTGCCTTCATCGAAAGATAGCAAGGATACCCCAACCTCTAAGCATTTGCATAGGTTGGGGAGGAATTGCTCCCCTGAGGTACGGTATCTTCTTGCTGCCTCCTTTCTGTGAGAATGGTTTTTGAATGTTCTAAAAGC
>CACZRJ010000216.1 GCA_902783535.1 uncultured Ruminococcus sp.
GCTTTTAGAACATTCAAAAACCATTCTCACAGAAAGGAGGCAGCAAGAAGATACCGTACCTCAGGGGAGCAATTCCTCCCCAACCTACGCAAATGCTTAGAGGTTGGGGTATCCTTGCTATCTTTCGATGAAACTGAAACTGTCTTCCAAAAAATTCCGCCTGACGCAGGACGTGACCGACCGCGTCGAACAGAAACTGGAAAAGCTGAATAAATTCTTCCCTGAAGACACCGCCTGCGTGGTCAACTTCACCCAGCAGAAGAACGACGTGCGCGTGGAGATCACCATCCAGCACCGCGGCGTTCTGTTCCGCGCGGAAGTCGCGGACCGCGAATATCTGAACGCGCTCGACCGCGCGCAGGAGAACATTCTCCGCCAGATCCGCAAGAACCGCACCCGTCTGGAGAAGCGGAAATACATTCAGAAGGATCCCGAACTGTTTTCCGAGCCCGCGCAGGATGCCGCGGACGACGAGGAAGAACTCCGCATCAGGAAGATCAAGTCCTTCCGCTGCGATCCGATGACGCCCGAAGAGGCCGTACTGCAGATGAATCTGCTGTCCCACCAGTTCTTCGCATTCAGAAATGCGGAAACCGGCAACATCGGCGTCGTCTATCTGAGGACGGACGGATCCTACGGCGTCATCGACTGCGTCGACTGACCGCCGCACGACGACCAAACGCACGGGGAAAACGCATTGACCGCGTTTTCCCCTTCATTTTGCCGAAAGCGGAAAGAGAATGAGAGAGGAAACGGAAATGTCCATCCATGCCGAAACGATCAAACTGGCCGCCGTCTGCCTGTTCGGACTCGAAAAACTGCTCGGAGAGGAGATCGACGCGCTCGCGTGGGCGGGCGTTAGGAGAACCGAAACGATGGACGGACGCGTCCTTCTGGAAGCGCCTGCGGAGGCGATCCCGGTCCTGAATCTCCGGCTGCGCTTTGCCGAGCGCGTCCTGATCCTGGCCGGCCGTTTTCATGCGGAAACCTTCGACGAACTGTTCGAAGGCGTGCGCGCGATCCCCTGGGAGGACTGGATCGGCCGAGAGGACAAGTTCCCGGTCAAGGGGCATTCCGTGAAGTCCGCCCTGTTCTCGATCCCCGACTGTCAGAAGATCATCAAGAAGGCGTCTTCGGCGCGTCTGTCCTCCGTTTACGGTCTGTCCTGGCTGCCGGAGACCGGCGTCCTTTACCAGATCGAATTCCTTCTGCTGAAGGACGAGGCCTTCCTCATGATCGACACGACCGGAACGACGCTCCATAAGCGGGGCTACCGGCCCGCCGCAGGCGCGGCGCCGCTCCGGGAAACGCTCGCCGCGGCGATGGTCCGCCTGTCGAGACCCCGGGAAGGCGTGCTGCTGTGCGATCCGATGTGCGGATCGGGAACGATCGCGATCGAAGGCGCGATGATGATGGAAAACCGCGCGCCGGGCTTAAACCGTTCCTTCGCTTCGGAATCATTTCCTTTTCTGTCCGAAGGCTTGTGGAAGAGGGAGCGTGAGCGCTGCGTCTCCGAGATCCGTCCTTCCGGGGAAACGATCGTCTTCGGGTCCGACATCGATCCGTCCTGCGTGGAGACCGCGAAGCAGAACGCTTCCCGTGCGGGCGTGAGTCAAAGCGTTTCCTTTTCGGTGGCAGACGTCCGTTCCTTCGCTTCTCCTTTGGAAGGCGCGCGCGGCACGATCGTGACGAATCCGCCCTACGGGGAGCGGCTCGGGACCGAAGAAGAGGCGAGAGCGCTCGCGAAGGCGTACGGCGAGGCATTCCGGCGCGAGATCCCGAAATGGCAATTGTATATCCTTTCGTCCGACGCGTCTTTCGAAAAGCATTTCGGCCGGAAGGCGGACAAGGTCCGGAAACTGTACAACGGAATGATCCCGTGCACGCTGTACCAGTTTTTCAAAAACGGCTGAACGCCGCGTTTTGGCACTTAACGGCAAAGAGTGCTAATTGTTAACAATTTAGTGCGAATTCCTACTTTTTTTGTTCATATATTGGAAGTATACTGACGAAGGAAAAGAAAAGGGGATCTCCGGATCCCGAGACGGCTGCTTCAAAGCAGCGACAAAGGAGGAAACTGATTTATGAAACTGAAACCGTTGGCAGACCGCGTCATCCTGAAAATGATGGAAGCGGAGGAAACGACAAAGGGAGGCATCATCCTGACCGGCGCGGCGAAAGAAAAACCCCAGGTCGCGGAAGTCATCGAAGTCGGCCCCGGCGGAATCGTGGACGGCAAAGAAGTCAAAATGCTCGTGAAAAAAGGCGACAAGGTCATCTGCAGCAAGTATTCCGGAACGGAAATCAAGCTGGACGGCGAAGACTACACCGTCGTGCGTCAGAACGACATTCTCGCGATCGTAGAATAAACTTGGAGGGTATGACATCATGGCAAAAGAAATCAGAACAGGAAACGAAGCCCGCGAAGCGATGCTCCGCGGCGTAGATACGCTTGCGAACACCGTCAAGATCACGCTCGGCCCGAAAGGCAGAAACGTCGTTCTTGAAAAGAAATACGGCTCTCCGCTGATCACCAACGACGGCGTGACCATCGCGAAAGAGATCGAACTGGACGATCCGTTCGAGAACATGGGCGCCGCGCTCGTCCGCGAAGTCGCGAGCAAGACGAACGACGCCGCAGGCGACGGCACCACCACGGCGACCCTGCTCGCGCAGGCGTTCATCCGCGAAGGCATGAAGAACGTCGCTGCCGGCGCGAACCCGATGATCATCAAGAAGGGCATTGCGAAAGCGGTCGACGAAGCCGTCAAGGCGCTTGCCGGATTCTCCAAACCGGTCAACGGCTCCGACGACATCGCGCGTGTCGGCACGGTCTCGTCCGGCGACGAGACGGTCGGCAAACTGATCGCCGCCGCGATGGAGAAAGTGACCTCCGACGGCGTCATCACCGTCGAGGAATCCAAAACGGCCGAGACATACTGCGAAGTCGTGGAAGGCATGCAGTTCGACCGCGGCTACGTCACCCCCTACATGGTGACCGACACCGACAAGATGGAAGCCGTCATCGACGACGCGCTGATCCTGATCACCGACAAGAAGATCTCCA
>CACZRJ010000217.1 GCA_902783535.1 uncultured Ruminococcus sp.
ATGATCGACTACGCGGCCAGCCGCTATGAGAACCAGAGCATCGAACGGTTCAAGGACATCTTCGCACACCTTGCGCTCGCGATGGCGACGCACAATTCCCAGGCGGACGTCACCGTAGGCGAACTGCTGAAGAAGTCGGAGGAAAAGCACACCTTCTTCGAGAGAGTCATCGGTATTTTCAAAAAGAAAAAATAAAGACCGGAAAAGTCAGGAAACCGGCACAGGAGAGGCAAATGGGAAACGAGAAAAGCGCAAATCAAAAACTGAAGGAATCCATCCGCAGCAGATACGGGGAGAACAGGCGTCTTCCGGATACGGAGGAACTGCCTGTGTCTCTTTCCGCCTTCTGCGCGAACGGGGCTTTTCTCGGGCGTGAAGACGGCGAAACAGTCGTCTTCCGCGGCATCCCCTATGCGCTTCCTCCGGTCGGGGAAAGAAGATGGAAACGTCCGGAAGCATGTCCGGACAGAAACGCAAAGTATGAAGCTTTTTACAACGGAAAGACCCCGATCCAGACGGAATGGCCTACCGAGGTCGCGTCGTATTACCCGCAGGGGGAGGACTGCCTCTATCTGAATGTCTGGACCGGAAAGGACCGCTCCGTCTCCGGAAAACCCGTGATGGTCTTCTTCCACGGCGGCTCCTACGGCTGGGGCGGCACCGCCGACCCGCTGTACGACGGAAAGAATTTCGTGACGGCGCATCCGGAGATCGTTCTGGTGACCGTCGGATATCGGACGGGACTGATGGGATTCGTGGATCTTTCGATGATCCCGGGCGGGGAGGACTATCCCGACGCGCCCAATCTCGGACTGCTGGACCAGATCGAATCGCTCCGCTGGATGAAGAAGAACGCGGCCGCGTTCGGAGGAGATCCGGACAACGTCACCATTTTCGGTGAGTCCGCCGGCGGTGGCAGCGTGTCTCTGCTGCCCGTCATTCAGGAAGCCAGGGGGCTGTTCCGCCGCGTGATCGCGCAGAGCGGGTCGGTCGCTCTGACCTATTCCAAAGAAGAATGCCGTTCATTTACCGAAAAACTGCTCCTTTTCAGCGGCGCTGCGGATATGAGGACACTCGTTGAAATGCCGGAGAAGAAACTTAAGGAACTCAACGAAAAACTGAACTTTTACAACAACTTTCCGCAGCGTGACGGGAAACTGATCCCCGAGGATCCGTATCTCCCTTACGAGACGGGCGAAACGGCCGGAATCGACATGCTGATCGGAACGAACGCGAACGAGATGAATTACTGGATCGGAGAGATCGGCGGACGCATCCCTTACTGGTCCGGCATGAATATCAAATTCGAAAATGACCTGAAAAAAATCTCCGAGGAAGACAGAACGCGGGCGAGAACTTTCCAGAAGATCGTGAAGAAACGCCACAACTGGATCCGTTCGGAGTTCTATACGGAACTGATGTTCCGGCTTCCTGCCATCCGGCAGGCGGAAGAACACGCGAAAAACGGCGGAAACGCATATATGTATTACTGGACGGAACCTTCGACGATCAAGGACCGTGGCGCGTGTCACGCCGTTGAACTTGCCTATGTGTTCCGGAATACGGAAGAAACCATCTACACCGGAGAACCCGCTGACAGACGGCTTTCGGACAGAGCCGCGGACTGCTGGGCACGGTTTGCCGCGACAGGCGATCCGTCCCTGCCGGGCGAAAAATGGGACAGGTATGATGCGGAGACCCGCCGGACGATGGTTTTCTCGAAATCTTCCGGAATGGCTTCCGACATTCTGAAAGATCAGCGGGAATGCCTGACGCCGCTCCTTCGTTATATGATCAATCCGTCTTATGCGGAACTGGACTACAACGTTCCCTTCATTTGGAAGGTATCGCTCGGGATCGGCGTCGCGCTGCTGTCGATCGCCGCCGGGATCGTGCTTTTTGTCATGGAGGTCCTGGACTGAAACAACTGAAGGCGGATCGACAAACGGGTTCGCTTAGATCTGAATTGGACGACATCGATACCTTGGTTTTTCAGCCTTCATCCGGAACTTCTGCGTACAACTAAGTGAAGACCGGCGCAGCACTGTTAAAAGTGTTGCGCCGGTCCTTTTGTCACCGTTTTTTGCAATCGGTCTGAACTTCTATCTGCAGGAAGAAATGCCGAGCTGCATTGCCTCCATGATCTTGTAGCGGTCCATCTGCAGGTGTTTCTTCATTTTCAGAGCGTCTTCGATCGGGATCTCGACGATGCTTCCTTCCTGCGTCGCGATGATGGTGTTCCCTCTGCCTTCTGCGAGCGCGACGACGGCGTGATATCCCATTCTGGTCGCGGTCTCCCTGTCTCTGGCAGTGGGCGAGCCGCCGCGCTGGATGTGTCCAAGCACGGTCACGCGCGGGTCGATGCCGATGGTTTCCTTGATCCTTCTGCCGATGTCGAGGGCGCTGCCGACGCCTTCCGCGACGACGACCATGAAGTGCGTATTGCCCGCGAGACGGCTGTTCTGGATCACTTCGACGACGTCTTTCTGGAAATCCAGTTTGTGCTCGGGAATCAGTACGGCGGTCGCGCCGACGGAGATGCCGACATAGAGTGCGAGAAAGCCCGCGTTGCGGCCCATGACTTCGACGACAGAGCAGCGTTCGTGGCTCTGCATGGTGTCGCGCAGCTTGTCGATGCATTCGACGGCCGTATTGCAGGCCGAGTCGAATCCGATGGTGTAGTTCGTGCATCCGACGTCGTTGTCGATCGTTGCGGGGACGCCGACGACCGGAACACCCAGCCTGGAAAGGTCCAGCGCACCGCGGAAAGTTCCGTCGCCGCCGATGGCGATGATGGCGTCCAGTCCGAGCATTTTGCAGGTCGCGACGGCTTTTTGCTGTCCTGCTTCCGTCATGAATTCATCCGAACGCGCGGTATACAGAATGGTTCCGCCCCGCGTCAGGATATGTCCGACGCTTTCGCCGGTCAGCACGACGAAGTCGGAAGAGATGAGTCCGGACCATCCGCGCCGGATGCCGACGCATTCCAGACCCTTCGTGTTCGCCGTACGAACGACGGCGCGGACTGCGGCATTCATTCCGGGCGCGTCTCCGCCGGACGTCAGCACGCCGATGCGTTTCACTTTCTTTTCCATATGCAATATTCCTTTCGGTCGTCAGTGAACTGTTCGGACGCGGCTGCCTCAGCCGGCATCCGACCAGTCGAATTTTTCAAGAACGAGAGATTTTCCGACTTTTGCTGTCTTTCCGTCTTCGCTGATCGTGACCGGAGACAGGAACGAGGTGCCGTCGGGGAACTTCAGAACGATATTTTCCGTGTTTCCGTCCCAGGGAAAACCGGCCTGGATCGCTGCGACCTTTTCGCTTTCGTACAGTTCGACGATCAGGTTTTCGGATACATAAGAGACATAGTCGCTCTCGACGCGGGTCATGTCAACGTTGAATATCCGGACCTTAGAGTCATTCTCTTTCTCGTATTTTGTGCTGAACGATCCGACCTCGTCGCTGCTGAAGGTGAGCAGATCATCGTCTTCATCGTAATAGACGTAAACGAGCGCGGTGACGCTTCCTTCCGCTTCGTAGAAGGAGAGGGTCACGTCGCCGGTCTCGGAGGCATAGACCTGTCCGACGGATTCAACCGGCAGATCCTCGTTCTGCTTGATCAGATCGGCGATCTCCGGATATTTCTGCAGCAGTTTGTTCAGGAGTTCGAGCGGATTCTTCATGACTTCGCTGAACGGAACAGACAGGTCCGGCGCTTTGACGGACGTCTGCTCTTTTGTATATTCCGCCGTGAATGAGAGGTCTGTGTTCAGAACGTCGCCGGCCGCGGCCGCAAAGTGGATCATGAATGTTGACTTGACGTCCGTCCGGTCGACGTATCCGTCCATGCTCGCGGGGATCGTGACCAGCAGCCCGTCCTTGTCGACAGAGACTTTCAAGTCCGCGGAGAAGGCCAGATGCGTTTCGGACAGTTCTGTGAAGTTCACAGTGCATTCTGCGTCCAGTTTCTTTTCGGGAACGGACAGCGTGAATTTCACTTCGGTCTTCCCGGCTTCCGGTTTCACCGCGTATTCCGCTTTCAGAACCTCTTTCTCACTGTTGCGGAAGTTCAGCGCTACCGTCGTCCTGCCGTCTTCTTCCTTGACGTCTGCATTGATTTCCGCGATTTCTTTGCCGTTCTCGTCCTCGACTTTGATATTGATGTTGCGAATGCGTTCCTCGGAGATCGTATAGGAAAGAACTGCTTTTCCGATATTGGCGGAGATCGTGTCTTCGTAACTGACGTTCGAAGGCTCTTCGACGTCTTCCGACGGGATGTCCGAAACGATTCCTTTCACCGCATCGCGAACTTCACCCGTCAGTTTTCTGAATTCCTCTTCGAACGTTTTCATCGTTGTTTCGTCGAGGGTCTTGGTGAATACGGCTGCGCCGTCCTTCCCGCTTTCCTCGAAGGGTGCGTCTTCGAAAGCTTTCGCCAGCCGGTCGTACAGCTGACTGAACTTTTCCTGCAGTTCCTTCGCCTTTTGCTCCGCCTGCGCGGGGTCCGGGACGGACGGTTCGTCCGAGGCTTCTCCCGGATCGTCGTTTCCGGTGAGGTTGCCGATCAGTTCTTTCAGATCGTTTTCACCGATCTTGACCGCCTGATCCGTTACGCCTTCCAAATACAGGTAGAGCGCCTGCCCGATCTTCGTCAGGGTCAGCGCGTTCGGTCCTGCGTCAGGTCTGCCGATCGTGACCGACAGGTCGTCGCCGCTGCGCAGGCATTCCGCGTTGATGTTGCCCGGATTGAGGGTCTTTCCGTTCAGCGTGAAGGACGGACAGCTCAGTTTGAAAGAAGCTTTTCCGCTCTCCTGCTCCTCTTTTTTCGGCTCGGAAAGCGCTTTGAGCGGCGTCGCGGCCGCCCATCCGGTCGCGGAGGATCGCAAAGTCTGCATGGCGGACCGGACTTTTTCCTCCGGCGTTTTTTCCACATCCGGCGCCGAGCTTTCGTCCGCAGCGGAGGATTCGGCCGGAACGACGGTCCCGCCGCACCCTGCCAGGATGCATGCCGACAGGACGCAAATGAATGCGAGCGTCAGCGAAAGGATGATTTTCACGAATTTCTTGCCTGTTCTCATGATGGGTTTCCTCCTATGTATGGTCGCCTGCGGCCTCAGGGCTTTTTTCTCCGCCGCCGGCTGTTCTGTTTTTTTCTTTTTTTCTGCGGAAAGCGCATATGATCAGTGCCGTCACGGCGCCGAGCAGCACGCCCGTCATCCCGCCTGCGCTGTCCAGCAGGGAATCCGTCCACTGTGAGGACCGCCCGGAAACGGCGCTCTGGATGAGTTCGTCGGCGATCGCCGTCAGAATGCAGAGGACGGGCGGGATCGCGTAGAAGAGCGGCTTCCTCTTTTTCGGACCGAAGAAGAATACGGTCAGCAGTCCGAGGAATCCGAGCAGGGCGAATTCGATGAAATGCGCCGTTTTGCGCACGTAATGGTGGATGTTTTCCTCGGTCGGCTCGATATTGACGGCGGGCAGGACTTCCTGATAGGCGGGACGAACGATCTCGACGACTCTTCCGCTTTGCTCGGAAGACTGCGTGCCGTCCATCAGGGAATTGGAAAAGATCCATGCCTGGGACGCGATCGTCAGAATGAGGAAAGCGATCGGGAGGATGAGCCTTCTGCTTTTTGTTCTGCTCAAGGCGCGGTCCCTCCTTCCAGAAGTTCCGCAGCGGCTTTCCGCACGGCGTCTGTGATCTTCATGCCGCCCATGATGCGGGAGAGCTCCCCGACGCGCCCGTCTCTGTCGAGCAGGTCGATTTCTGTCTCCGCACGCCCGTCCCTGACCGATTTCGAAATGCGGTAGTGATTGAACGCCCTCGAAGCCAATTGCGCCGCGTGCGTGACGCATACGACCTGCGCATCCGTCTCCTTCGCGATCGACGCCATCATGCGCCCGATCTTCTCGTTCGTCTTCCCGGAAATGCCTGTATCGATCTCGTCGAAGATCAGCGTCGCGGTCTTTTCGGCATCCGCGAGCGCAGCCTGCAGGCAGAGCATGATCCTGGAAAGCTCGCCGCCGGACGCGATCTTCGCGATGGGTTTCGGCTCCTCGCCGGCGTTCGCGCTGACGAGGAAGGAGACGCGGTCCGGTCCGTCCGGCCCACATTCGTCCGGTCCGTTCCCGTCCGGCAGAATGGAGATCAGGAACCTGACGTTCGGCATGTCCAGTTCGGCCAGCGCGCTTCCGACGCGCTCCGCCAGGACAGCGGCTGCCTTATTTCTGCTTTCCGTCAGCGCGGAAGCGGTCTTTTTCCATACGATTTTCGCATTTTCCAGCTCGGCCTGCAGCTCGCCGAAGTCGGAGGAAGCGTTCTCGAGATCGGCCAGGTCCAGTTCGACGGATTCCAGTTTTTTGGCGAGACCCGCTTCGTCTGTATGGTATTTGCGTTCGAGCGACGCCAGCAGGTCCAGCCGGTTTTCCACCTTCTGCAGACGGTCCGCGGGGTTCTCCCCGGGCTCCGCGTAGGACTCCAGTCCCTCCGCGATGTCGGTCAGCTCCGCTTTCGCGTTCTCCAGCCGTTCCAGGATCTCGTCACCGTCCGGCAGGACGTCCGAGAGCCTGCGCAGGGAAGAGATCGCCGACTGGATGCCCGAGACCGCGGAACGTTCCGAACGGTAGAGCGATTTGTATGCCGCGCCGGACAGTTCGGTCACTTTCTCGCGGTTCGCGAGCAGAGCGTGCTCGGCGTTCAGTTCCGCCTCTTCGCCGGGGCGGATCTTCGCTTTGCGGAGTTCTTCGGCCTGATACAGCAGGAGGTCTTTCTTTTCCTCCAGCCCGGCAGCATGCCTTTTCTTTTCCTCCAGCGCCCTCCGGAGAGAACGGAAGTCCCTGTCGGACGCGAGAAAAGCGTTTTTTTCTTCCCGGTTGCCCGCGAACGCGTCCAGAAGATCTCTCTGGACCGTTTCGTCGGCGAGTCCCGCAGTGTCCTGCTGTCCGTGGATGCGGATCAGGAAAGGGGAGATCTCGCGGAGACGGGCGAGAGGGCAGGCGCGGCCGTTGATCTTGACGGCGCTCCGTCCGTCGGACGTCAGTCTGCGCTGAACGAAAAGCGTACCGTCCTCGTCAGGCAGCGCGTCCGCCGAATTCAGTTTTTCGAGCGCGGGGTCGCCGACAGGGATGGTGAAAAGTCCTTCGACGAGCGCGTAATCCTCGCCCGAGCGGATGAGTTCCTTTTCGCCGCGCGCGCCGCACAGAAGTCCGATGGCGTCGATCAGGATGCTTTTTCCGGCGCCGGTCTCCCCGGTGAACGCGGAAAAGCCGCCGCCGAGATCGAGATCCAGGCGTCGGATCAGCGCGATGTTCTCTATGTGCAGAGCGCTCAGCATTTGTTTTCTCCTTACGGTTTTCAGGTTAAGAGAGTTTCCGCATCAGGACTTCATAAAAATTCGAATTCTTCAGATTGACCAGCCGCAGTTCGCCTTCGGAGCGGGATACGGTCAGCTTCCCGCCGTCCGGCAGGGCGGCGATCTGCTTCCCGTCGCACGTGACGACTGCGTTCCCTTCCGCGCGGACCTCAAGAACCGAGTCCGGCGAGAAGATCATCGGACGGACGGACGCAAGCGTGAAGGCCGCGAGCGGACAGACGGAGAAGGCGTTGAGTTTCGGATCGATGATCGGCCCGCCTGCGGACAGATTGTACGCGGACGATCCGGTCGGCGTCGAAAAGATCATGCCGTCCGCGCGGTAGTTCGAAACTTCGTATCCGTCGCACCGGAGGGTCAGACGCAGGATCTTTCCCGCCTGCTCCCGGCAGATGACCGCTTCGTTCACCGCCGTGAAGGGACCCGAAACCGTCCCGTCCGGCGCGGTCACGAACGCGTCTGCGAGCATGCGCGCCTCGATCGGCGCGTGATAAAGACCGTCCAGCAGGTCCAGTTCCCCGAACTCCAGTTCGGTCATATATCCGACGGTGCCGAAATTGATCCCGAGCAGAGGAACGGGATGCCCGTCCGCTTTCGGATTTGCGCGCGACAGTTTTGCCGCCCGCAGCATGGTCCCGTCTCCGCCCAGAACGACGATCAGGTCGCTCTTACGGAACGCTTCTTCCGCCGGAATGAAGTTCAGGCTGCCAGACGCGTATCCCTCGCTTGCGACGGAAACGTTGAATCCGAGCGCGCGGAGTTTCGCCGCGACGGCATGGACCTTCTCCGCGGAGATCGGTTTTTTCGGGTTTGGAAAGAGGCAGACGGCGTTCGATGCAAAAATCATATGGCACACGATCCTTTTAATTCTGCGGCGTTCCGCTTTTTTTCCGGAAACACGCTAAGTATTCTTTGTTCCCGTCGCCGCCGGCGATGGGAGAGTCCGTCATGTCGATGAAAAGGAGTCCTGCTTTTTCGGCGTCGGAGATCAGTCTTTCCATGATCTTCCGGATGATCTTTCCGTCCGGATCCCTCACGATCCCGTTCTTTCCGAGCGATTCACGTCCCGCTTCGAACTGCGGTTTCACCAGGGAGATGAAGAACGCGTTTTCGGGGAGGAACGAAGCGATCGCAGGATAGAGGAGCGACTGGGAGATGAAGGAAACGTCGGCGACAGCCATGTCGACCGGACGGTCGAAACTGTCTTTCGTCAGAAACCGCGCGTTCGTTTTTTCCATATTCCTCACGCGTTCGTCCGAAAGGACGGAAGGATGAAGCTGTCCTGTTCCGACGTCCACAGCGTAGACGTATTTCGCGCCCCTCCGGAGCAGGCAGTCGGTGAATCCGCCGGTGGAAGCGCCGATGTCCGCGACGGTGAGTCCCTCGGGAGAGACATGAAAAACGTCGAGCGCGTGCGCGAGTTTCGTTCCGGCGCGTGAAACATAGGACGTTTCGGACGCCAGAAGAACGACTTCGTCCGTTTCGGAGACCGGAGTCGAGGGTTTGACCGCAGGCCTGCCGTTGACGGTGACGCGTCCTTCGGCGATCGCCGAAGCGGCTTTCGCGCGGCTTTCGGTCATGCCGCGCGAAGCAAGATACAGGTCAAGTCTCATCTTTGGGCAGCATCTGGCGGATCTCGGTCGCGACCTGGTCCGGCTGGAATCCGCACGTGCGGAAAATGTCTTCGTTGCTCCCGTGCGGCAGGAACATGTCCTCGACCGCTCGGATGCGGAAGATCTGCCCTTCGGAAAGCCCGCTTTCAGAGAGGGAAGAGAAGAGATGCTCGGCGACGCCGCCTTCCCGCATGCCCTCCTCCAGGAAGTAAAGGACCGGGATGTCGCGCGTCAGCACGCGGATCTTTTCAGGGTTCAGAGGCTTGATTTTCACGAGCTTGATCACGCGGACGGAGACGCCTTCCTCATAAAGTCTGCCGGCCGCGAGCAGAGCCTTTTCCGTCA